>JAJZDM010000187.1 GCA_021806005.1 Acidobacteriota bacterium
GGTATCCTGAACCCTGGCAGCGCACCCAATGCGGAGAACTGCCGCGTTCTCCGCCGCGTGTCGTCTGCGGAGCGCCAGGACGCACCGAGGCAGGTCAACACCATATTGTTCGTGAGACGATACATCTTGTCAGAAGCAGCCCCCCTCGGAGAGAAGACGAGGATCTTGCTCCTGGCATATCCGGTACATCCTCTCAAAACAGTCGGGCCACCGGAAAAACCAGTCCCAAAACACAAAAGCCCTGTCGATACAGGACTTTTGTCAGTCTCCGAAGGCCCTTGTGTCTCTTTGATGCGCTGGACCGCAATCGCCGACCGAGCACTCACTCGGCTGGCGGATCCTCCATTCGAGGGATCAATGCTTTCCTGCTTCGCCGTCTCTCTGGGCAGCGCTGACCAACTTTGCCTCTGCCACACGGGATACGGCATTGGCGCTGTCATACTTCTCCGGGTCATCTCCGGCCTGATCCCACAGCTCGGCTCCCTGCCGCAACTCCTCCTGGGCCTGCCTGGTGTCGATCTCATTGAGATGCATCGCCACCTCGGCCAGAATAGTGACCCGCTCGGGCAGAACTTCGGCACAACCCCAGGCGACAAAGAACGCCTGTTCGCCTGCCGTGCCCCCATGCAGCCTGACCTCGCCGGAACCCAGTTCCGCCAGCAGCGGAGCCGCTCCATAGAGCGTCTCCAGATACCCGGACATCGATGGCAGCTCGACCGACTCCGCCGTTGCATCCAGCAGTACCCGGTCCGGCGTCACCAGCCGCACGGTCAGCAGCCCCGTATTGATTCCAACCTCAGCCATCTCTTGTCCACTCTCCTGGATCTGCGATCAGCTTCTACGCAGTAGCCTTCAGCTTTTCGGCCGCTTTCAGGACATCTTCAATGCCGCCCTTCAGATAGAAGGCCTGCTCTGGGATGTCATCGTGCTTGCCTTCGATGATCTCCTTGAAGCTCCGCACGGTATCCGCAACCTTGACGTAAGCTCCGGGAATGCCGGTGAAGATCTCGGCAACATGGAAGGGCTGAGACAGGAAGCGCTGCACCTTGCGGGCACGTGAGACGGTGAGTTTGTCCTCTTCCGAGAGTTCATCAATTCCCAGAATCGCGATGATATCCTGCAGATCCTTGTAGCGCTGCAGGATCTTCTTGACGCCCTGGGCGACGTCATAGTGCTCCTGCCCCACGATGCGCGGAGAGAGAATTCGCGACGTGGAAGCCAGCGGATCGACCGCCGGGTAGATACCCAGTTCCGAAAGCGGACGTGACAAAACGGTAGTTGCATCCAGATGGGCAAACGTCGTCGCCGGCGCCGGATCGGTCAGGTCATCGGCCGGAACGTAGACTGCCTGCACCGATGTAACCGAACCCTTCTTGGTAGAGGTGATCCGCTCCTGCAACTCTCCCATCTCGGTGGCCAGATTCGGCTGGTAACCCACCGCTGAAGGCATGCGGCCCAGCAGCGTGGAGACCTCTGAACCCGCCTGGGTAAAGCGGAAGATATTGTCGATGAACAGAAGGGTATCGGCTCCCTCCACATCGCGGAAGTACTCCGCAACGGTCAGGCCCGTCAAGGCCACGCGCAGGCGGGCCCCTGGCGGCTCGGTCATCTGGCCATAGATCAGTGCGGCTTTACTCTTGGAGAAGTCCTTCAGGTCGATGACGCCGGACTCCTGAAACTCATGCCACAGGTCGTTACCCTCACGGGTACGTTCGCCCACGCCGGCAAAGACGGAGAAACCGCCGTGCTTCATCGCGACGTTGTTGATCAACTCCTGGATGATGACGGTTTTGCCCACGCCGGCGCCGCCGAACAAGCCGATCTTTCCGCCCTTGAGGAACGGCTGGATCAGGTCGATGACCTTCACGCCCGTCTCGAACATCTCCTCAGATGTCGACTGTTCTTCGAAGGATGGCGCCTGGCGATGGATGGGCATATGTACCTTGGCGTTCACCGGCCCCAACTCGTCCACCGGTGCGCCCAGCACGTTTAGCACTCGTCCCAGCGTCTCTCGGCCCACCGGCACGCTAATGCCGGCTCCGGTATCAATCGCCTTCATGCCGCGCACCAGGCCTTCGGTGGCCACCATGGCGATGCACCGCACCCGGCCCTCGCCAAGGTGCTGCTGCACCTCGACAATCACATCCATGGGTGCCGGCACGTCGAAGCCCTCGCTCACAATCCGCAGGGCCTGGAAGATGGGAGGCATGTGCGCCTCGTCGAATTGCACGTCAACGGCCGGGCCGCTGATGCTGATTACTTTGCCGATGTTCTGTGTCTCTGCCATAGGTCTCTTTCGTAAGATCGCGTCTGTGTCTAAAGCGCTGCCGCGCCGCTGACAATCTCAATAATCTCTGTGGTGATCGCTGCCTGGCGCACGCGATTCATCGTAAGCGAAAGCTTGTCAATCAACTCTCCCGCGTTCTTCGTCGCCGCATCGGTTGCCGTCATTCGGGCCGCATGTTCCGCGGCGATCGACTCCAACACTGCGTGGAAGATCTGGGTCGTGATGTAGCGCGGCATCAGGAACCGGAAGATACGCTCCGGAGTCTGATCGAAGATGTAATCCACGTTGGCGGTGCCAAACAGCTTGGCCTCCCGCTCGTAGGCAGACTCTGCAGGAAGCGTCAGCGGCACTCCAGACTCCCTGGCGGCCTTGCCCGCAGCCTCCTTCTGCTCCTCGGTCATCTCTTCCATCACCGTCAGTTCGTGGGAGCCCAGCTTGCGAATAGGAAGAAGCTTCTCCACTACAACCCGCTGCGAGATCACCGACCTGAACTCGTTGTACACGATGTAAACCGAGTCAATCTCTGCTCTTCCGTAACGCGCAATAATCGAGTTCGCCAGAGCCGCCACCTGGGAGACATCTGCCTTCACCAGCAGTCCCGGATGCTCGGCGGCTATCTCCACCGGTTCCTCACGATGCCGGATATCTTCTATATGCCGCGCCAGATCGTTATCATAGAGATCTTCCCTGTGCTCATAAACAGCCATCGGCACACTCTTCTTGTAGAAAGCGATGGCCTTCTTTCCAATCGGCTCCAGGTCCACGGTCTGCCCCATGGCGCGACGCTCCTGGATGAACCGCTGAGCCGCCTTGCCAATGTTCGCATTGAAGCCGCCCGCAAATCCTTTATCACCAGCAATCACCAGCACAAGAACGTTCTTCTCCTCGCGCTCCATCAGCAGCGGATGCATGATCTCGCCGGTCTCTTCGTTGTAGAGATCGCTGCGCCGGACGACCGAATCCAGAACACTGGCCAGCATCTGCGCATAGGGTCGCGCCTGCAGAGCGTGCTCCTGGGCTCGGCGCAGCTTCGCTGCCGAAACCATCTTCATGGCCTTGGTGATCTGCCGCGTATTCTTTACGCTGCGGATGCGCCTCCGTAAATCCAGTACGTTTGCCATTGGTCCTTATGCCCGCTTTACGCGTATAACGTTATGCTTTGGTCGCGGAGGTCTGCTTGCGGCCCGCCAGGAAATCCGTCTTGTATTCGTTGATGGCATCGGCCAGTCGCTTGCGCAGATCATCGTCCAACGCCTTCTTGCGCGTGATATCCGCCAGAATGTCCGGGTGAGCCGACTCCAGGAAGCGAAGGTAACCATCCTCAAATGCTCGTAGATCCGCCACCTCCAGATCATCCAGCAGGCCCTGGGTTCCAGCAAACAGGATTGCCACCTGTTGGGCCGCGGTCAGCGGGGCAAACTGTGGCTGCTTCAGCAACTCCGTCAGCCGGCTGCCGCGATTGAGCTGGTTCTGCGTCACCTTGTCCAGATCCGATCCGAACTGCGCAAATGCAGCCAGTTCGCGGTACTGGGCCAGATCCAGCTTCAGCGTTGAGCCTACCTGCTTGGTCGCCTTGATAGCGGCTGCAAAACCTACACGAGAAACCGAGAGGCCCACGTTCACCGCCGGTCGAATCCCGGAGTTGAACAGATCGGTCTCAAAGAAGATCTGCCCGTCGGTGATCGAGATGACGTTCGTCGGGATGTAGGCCGACACGTCGCCCGCCTGGGTCTCGATGATCGGTAGCGCCGTGAGCGAGCCCCCTCCAAGCTCCGGAGACATCTTCGCCGCGCGCTCCAGCAACCGGGAGTGCAGGTAGAACACGTCTCCCGGATAGGCTTCACGCCCCGGCGGACGGCGCAGCAGCAGGGAGATCTCGCGATAGCTCGCAGCGTGTTTGGAGAGATCATCATA
>JAJZDM010000052.1 GCA_021806005.1 Acidobacteriota bacterium
TCACGCACCCGTAGACGCCTCTGGAACGCACCTTACCTTTCTTCCCGCACTGGATGCCGTGCTCAACGCGCTCTGCGCCATCTTTCTGATCAACGGCTTCCGCGCCATCCGTAGCCGCCGGATCCAGACGCACCGCAACAGCATGTTTGCCGCCTTCATCGTCTCCAGCGCCTTTCTGGCCGCTTACATCACCAACCATGTCCTGCACGGCGATATGCTCTTCCCTGCGGCGCATCCCACCGCCCGGCTCATCTATCTCTGGGCTCTGCTGCTGCCCCACATTCTTCTGGCGACCATCGCTCTTCCCCTGATCCTGATCACGTTCTTCCTCTCCCTCACAGGTCGCTTCCCGGCGCACCGCAGGCTGGCTCGCTGGACCTTCCCCATCTGGCTCTACGTCTCCGTCAGCGGCGTGGCCGTCTATGCCATGCTCGCTGCCTATCGGTAACCACCGCTTTCCTCCGCACATCCTTCCAACGCTCCACTTATCTCCTATGCAGCCCGACACCCGCAAGCTCCTCGTCACCGGCGCCTCCATCCTGCTCGTCGGAGCCGTGGCTGTCCTTCTCATGTTGACCGTCTTTGGAGGAGTCAGCCGGCAGGGCCCGCACACCAACGGCGGATGGCTCTCTCTGATTCTGGCTCTGGGCTGCCTGCCCACCAGCATCTTGACGCTGTTTCTCGGCCTGGCGAAGCTCGCCGGCGATCTCCTCCACCCGCGCAAAGATACAGCCTCCCGCTGATCCTCTTCACGCCTCGTCCACGCCCTCTACTTCAGCGGCAGCGCCACCATCACTCCACCCTCGCCATACAGGCGGTTCTCCCCGCGCGGCAGCTTCAGCGCCGAACCGCTTCCCAGATCCCGCGTATAGATCTCGCCATAGTTGCCCGTCGCGGCGATCACGCGGTCCACCCAGTCATTCTCCAGACCCAACCCAGCCCCAATCTGGCGTGATCCCCCCAGCAGGAACCTCACTAACGGATCCGGCGCCGCGGCGGATCCCGCTCCCGGCCCTGCCCCCTCAGCCCCCGAAACCTCTGCATGCCAGGCAGCGACGTTGGCCCGCGTAACCCCGCTCTCCTCGGCCTGCACCAGCGCCTCCATCACCCACGCGACAATCGCCGCCCACTGCGGATCTCCCTGCCGAACCGCGGTCGCCAACGGATCCTTGGAGAGCACCGCCGTCAGCAGACGCGCCGCGTGGCCGTGCTGCCCCATCAACTCCCCGGTTGCGGCCAGATGCGTTCTATCGCCGGCCAGCGCTGCGCAGTTCCCGGTCGCGAATGCGGCCTCCATCTCCCCCTCCTCCTGAAAGGGAAAGGGCACATAATCCAGATGCTCTCGATCAAACCACGCACGCAGGCTCTCCTCCGTGCTGGTCTCAGCGATGAAGCAGATCTTCTTCCCGCTCAACTGACGCGCCTCCGTCACCCCGCTGCCGGCCTGCACCAGCAGCCCCACCCCATCCCACAGCACGGGTGCGCTCAGTTGCAGCTTCGTTCCCACAGCATGCGTAAAGTCATCCGTCAAGGTTGGCAGCATCTCCACGGCGCCAGATTGCAGCCCCGCCATACTGCTCCGGTCGTCGGGATAGTTCACCAGCCGGATCCGCGCTCGCTCACCCAGCACGGCCACCGCCACGGCCCTGCACAGGTCCGCGTCAAAGGCCTCGCGACTGCCATGCTCATCGGACGTCGAGTACTCCGGCACCTCCTGATCGATGCCACAGGCAAGCACTCCCGCCGCGCGGACGCGTTTCAGCGTAGACTCCGGTGCGGCTCTGCCCGCCGTCGTAACGCCAATAGCAAACGCCGGGCCGCAGGTGGCCGTCAGCGCCAGTGCCGCCAAACCTCCCATTCGCATCGCCCTTCGCACTAGGGCGTCCATCCCGCAACCGTCGGGATGCCCGGCGTAGAGTCCGGCCGCGGATTGAAGTCCCTGGGAACAGGATTGGGGCGTCCACTGTCCGTCGGCTTGATCTGCAGCACACGGCAGCCCTCGCCGTGATCATGAGGAAACGTATCGATCTCGCTCACCGGAATCTCGGCATAGTCCGCACTTAGCGCCGGACGCTTCCCCTCCAGCCGCAGCACGTCAAAACCCGAGCTCATATCGCCAACACCAGGCACATGATCGTCGGCTGGCCCCAGGTACGGCTGGCCAAGCTTCTCCTTGCCCAGTTCGCGTCCCTTCACCTCATCCGGAAGATCGGCCAGCGGAATCAGCCCAAACGTCTCATTCACAAACTTGATCACGGAGCTATGTTCGGTGGGCACATGGGAGACCCCGTGGACCACCGCATACGGCGAGATCAGAATCGCCGGAATCCGCGGCCCCTGCTCCAGCGGCAGGCCCGCGGCATCATGCGAACGCACCCTCGGCCGAACATGGTCATACTCTCCGTCTGACTCGTCGTACGTGATGATGATCGCACTCTGGCTCCAGTAAGGGCTCGCGGCGATCGCGTTGATCTCCTGCGCCAGAAGACCTTCACTGATCTGCGAATCAGAGTACCCAGGATGGTCATCGTTACCGAAAAAGACCTTGGCCAGCTTTGGATCCGGATTCTGCGGATGCCAGCCCTCGATGTTCCCGTACCCCCCACGGACATAGAAGACCCCCGATGCCGGCAACCTCCGCTCCTGGATATCGCGGAAGAAATCGCTCAAGCCATGCAGGTGCTGCGCAGCCAGAGGATTGTTCGCCACATAGCCGAAGTACTGCGGCGCATCGTGGTGTGCCACATAGCCGTCGTGGGTGGCCTTCCCCTGGGGATCGTTGTTCTCGTGATCGTACCCCTGCTGGTACCAACCCCAGTTCACGGCGCTCACGCCATGCCCGGCGATCTTCGCAATGTCCTCCTGCACATCCGGCAGATCAAACGTAGGATCATAGTCGGCCGCTGTCGTCTTCCGGATCGAGTTGCCCATGAAGGAAAGCGGCAGACTGGCGAAGGTCAGGTTCTTGGCCACTCCTCCAAAGGGATGCACGGCCTGCGGCTGGTGCAGGCGGTCCGCGGTGTCCAGCATCGAACCCCAGTAAGGCTGCGCATCGGTGACCACTGGCACTGACGCTCCGCGCCCCGCGCCGCCCTGCGCCGCCTGCTCCGGATGCAGCATCCACTGCGTCTCTCCTCCCTGCCCGGCGATCATCGCAATTGCGTTGGGCGTCGACGGCCCCACAATCGTATCCATGAAGTGGTCAAACAGCGTGAACCGGTCTGCATACCGCCAAAGAAAGGGCGCGGTGTCGCAATCCACATGGCTCATCACCAGCTCGCCAAACTGCTTGCGTTCCAGCGTTGGGGCAGCCGACGGCCGTCCATCCGTGATCGTCACCCCCTCTTCGGTCAGGGCATACTCCGAGTTCTGCGCCACTCCGTTCGCGTCCATGGCCATCTTCCGCGCAAGCGCCACATGCGAGTGATTCACCGAGGCAATATCGGCCGGATACAGCGGCACAGTCTCTCCCTGGCTGTTCACCACCGTCGCCGGAATCCGGAAGGGCATCACGGTTCCCAACGTTCCATCGGTGTTTACAAGAGTCTGGGAAAACCCGGCCACCTCCGCTGGACGCTTCGGTCCCTCCGGGCCTGCATACAGGCCATCCGCTCCGGGGTAGGTTCCAAAGTAAAAATCAAACGAGCGGTTCTCCTGAAACAACACAAACACGTACTTGATCCGGCTGCGGATCAGCCGCATCTTCTCCGCTGGTGAGATCACCGGCTCCTCTGCCTGGTCCACCTCATGCGCCTGCACCAGAGCGCTGGAGGCCGGTGCAATCGTCACCATCTTCTTCTGCGCAACCGCCTCCCCACTACCCCGGCTCAGTCGTCCCGCTCCAGATGCCTTCTGCCCCACCGGCGCCTGCTGTGCAGAGGCCATCCCCAGCCCACAGATCATGACCCACACCAGGAACCAGCGCAGGAACTTCGAACTTCTCATGGTATTCACCCTTCCCCATCGCCCAGGCCCGCGCCGCAGCGCCGGCCTTCCCCATGCATATCCGATTCTGGCTCCGTTATAGCAGAACAAGAATCGCGGCACGCTGGAACAAGCCCTCCGGGCGGACCCATCCTCAAGATAAAGCCACCGCGCAGATCCTTCATGTACGGCAGATGAACTCTTGTTCCATTCCACCCGCCCATCACCGCCCACCGGAGTTCCTGCTCTTCCTGAAGCGCTCCATCGGGTTCTATAAAAGGGGATGTGCCCCGGGTTCAGCCGCATCCCAGCCACCCTCCTGATCCATGGCGGGCTCACTCTCCAGCCGTCCGCTGCCTGCTCCCTCCAACAGCCAACAGCAACGTCTGTGGAGATGTCCCACCCCATCCGGACTGCCTCGTTATAGTATGATTCCGTTGTATCAGGCCGGTCATCGCTGAACTCCGTTCTCTTGCCGGCCGCTATCGGCGCCGTCGCCGGCCACCCCAGACCGGACAGCCGTAGTGGACGCCAACTCAAGCGGTTCCAGTGACTCGCGCTATAACCTTTCCACCATCAACCAAACGGAGCAGTTTCATGGCAAAGGGCGTTAATAAAGTGTTTCTCCTCGGCAACGTCGGCAAGGATCCTGAGATCCGCACCACTCCCAATGGCATGACGGTCGCAACCTTCTCGTTGGCCACCGCGGAGCGTGCCAAAGACGCTCAGGGCAACTGGGCGGACAAGACCGAGTGGCACAATCTGGTCGCCTTCCAGCGTACTGCGGAGATCGTCCGCGATTACGTCAAAAAGGGCACCCAGATCTTCGTCGAAGGCAAAATCCAGACCCGCTCCTGGGACGACAAGGAATCCGGGCAGAAGAAGTACCGCACAGAGATCCTCGTCAACGAACTCTCCCTGCTCGGCGGCGGCGCTGGGCGTAGTGAGGGCGGCAGCTCCTCCTATTCCAGCAATCGCTCCTCATCCGCCGGCGCTGCCGTTGCGGCAGGCGACTTTGCTGACCAGGGCATCACCGACGAAGATATTCCCTTCTGACCGCTGCAGGGACTCTCGCATCAGCTCCCATGGCGCGCCGCGGACTCAGGCCAACGCGATCGGCGGTTCAAGTCACCTGGAACCCTGACCGCGCACAGGGGCAATCGAGAGAGTGGGGATTCCGTGACCAGGTATTCACAGAATCCGAGCCCGTGCAACAACACTCTTTTTTATCCCCTTCTGTAACCTTGCCTTCGGGAGTTGTGCCCTTTCTTCATGCATTTGTTTCGCTCATCCGCCGTATCCTTCATGACGTTGCGCCAGGCTCTGCGCTGGGCTCTTGTTCTGGTGCTCGCTGGGGCTGCGGGAGCAGCCTCGGCGCAGCGCCACGATACGGGCTCCTCGCCGCCCACCGCCCCTCCCTCAAAGACGGAGACGCCTCATCCGGTTCTCGCTTCACCACCCAGCATGGGTGCGCTTGCCTTCCTTACGGACAACATTCCCGTCCCGGATCCGGAGAGTCTCGCGGCCCAGATGCGAGCCGCCGATGACCTCACCCGCGCGGACGCGCTGGTCGCCGTCGGTGCTCCGGCCTGGTACCTTGAACAGGGTCCCATCCCCACTCCGCACTCGGTCCGCCTCGACCTTCTTCCTCTGGGAGACTCCAGGACACTCGACGCCATCCTCACCGTCGAACTCGAGCATCACATCGTCAGCGCCGTTCTGATACCCGTCCCCGCCCAGTCGCAAGGCCCGGTCAAGTCATCCGGCAGCGACCCGTTGCCCCGCCAGGTTCAGTGGCGCCGTATTGCCACCCTTACCTACCCGGCCAACTTTGGCAACCCCTCTGCCATCCCCCGGAACTTCCTGATCACGAACCACTCTCTGCTCAATCCACTCCGTTACACGGCGGTCTTTCACACCATCACCTACGGCCCCAACCGGAACTTCAAAGAGGCCGAAGTCCACTTGCAGGTCCTCGCCGGCCACGCCGTCATCACGGCCGGCTTCACCTCCAGCCAGCGCTCCTGTGATGACACCCATCCGCATCACTGCCAGATTATCCAGCGCTGGCTCCAGCCAGATGCGTCGGATCCCCGGCACCGCTTCCTTCTGGTCACCGCAACCGCTTACGCTCCCCGGAACCAGCCGGGTAGCCCCATCTCGCACGCCAGGATCTTCGCAGACTCGCACCAGCGCACCTTCATCTGCCAACCCTTCTCTTTCTCCAGCGCCACGCTGCACTTTGAGCCCCTCGCCAGCCCCTCCCTCTGCTTCAACCCGCACGACAACGGTCCCGATCAACCATTACACTAGGAAAAGCATGATCGACGAGACCACCTTCCGCCTGGAGTCAGACAAGGCCCTCGAGTCCCTCAAACAGGCCCTCATTCGCGCCGAAGAGGCTGGCGGCTTTGAGACCGACGAAAAAAACGGTGTACTCAACGTCCTCTTCGAGGATGACTCCCCCAAATTTGTCTTCACCCCCAACACGCCAGTCCGGCAGATCTGGATCTCCGCTCTCTCCACCTCTTACAAACTGGAGTGGGATCCCTCCGCAGCCGTCTTCATCCTGCCTAAAACCGGCGAAGACCTGCAGGCCCTGACCCAGCGTCTGCTTCGCGAGCAACTCCAGGACTCAGGCATCACCCTCCACTAAGCGCTGCTCATCGTGTACCAGCAGCCCGCAAGGGCGTGCCGCGCAGCCTTCCCTGCGCAAAGCCACCAGGAAGAGCAGGAAGCAGCGTTACACTGACACGGAGAGACTCCTGATCGCCAATACGGAGCCAGGAAACATGAATCTGGGCGGATAGCCTTTCTCTCAGCCAAAGTCCCCAAACGATGCCACTCCTCTCCGTCGCAATCGTCACTTATAACGAAGAAGCGAACCTGGAGCGCACCCTGACCAGCCTCACCTGGGCCGATCAGATCCTCGTGGTGGACTCCGGCTCGACCGACCGCACCACCGAGATCGCTCGCCGTTTCAACGCCACCGTCCTGGAGCGCCCCTGGCCCGGCTTCGCCGCGCAGAAGAACTTCGCCATGGCGCAGTGCACCGGAGACTGGATTCTGAGCCTCGATGCGGATGAAGAACTCTCCCCAGAACTGCAGCACGAGATTCGCCGGACCCTGGCCTCGCAGCCCACGGTCGATGCCTTCTACCTCAGGCGCCGCAACCTCTTCCTTGGCCGCTGGATCCGGCACGGCGGCTTCTATCCGGACGCCAAACTCCGTCTCTTCCGCCGCTCGCCCCTCCGCCCCATCGAGTTCGAGCAGCGCCCCGTGCATGAGACCATCCACCCCCACGGCCCCACCGCCACGCTCCAATCCGACCTCATCCACCACGCCTATCCAACGCTCGAATCCTACATCGAGCACATGGACCGCTACAGCTCTCTGGGAGCTCAGATCCTTGTGGACAAAGGCCGCACCAGCACCGGCATCCTCGCCTTTATCGCCAACGTCCTGTTCATCCCGGCGCTCACCTTCAAGTGGAACTACATCTTCCGCCTGGGCCTGCTGGACGGACGCGAAGGTCTGCTCCAGCATCTCTATCACGCCGCCTACACCAGTTGGAAGTATGCCAAGGCCTGGGATCTGGCCCGCAGGAATCACTCCTGAGGCGACTTTTCTCCTGCCTTCTGCGCCGCGGAATGCATCACCGCCCGGAAGCACTCTACATATTGGGCCGGCAACGATCGCCGCTTCATGTCTCTGCCCACCACAAAGTGCACCGTCTCCCCCTCGCACAGAACCGTCTCATCGGCAGCCCGCAGCACCACATACCGGAAGCGCACAATCGACTCTCTCAACCCCGCCAGCGAGGTCCGCACAATCAGCTCATCGTCATATCGCGCTGGAGCCTTGTAACGCACCGTCGCCTCCGCCACGGCGATCAGTGCTCCATCCTCCCGCTCCATATCCTTGTAGTTCATCCCTAACTGCCGTATGAACTCCACCCGTCCCACCTCGAACCACACCAGATAGTTGGCGTGGTACACCACACCCATCTGGTCGGTCTCCGCATAGCGCACCCGTATCGAAGCTTCGGCATAGCCCTTCGCTACCACCCCGTAAAAGGTGGGCGTCCCAAATTCACTCATGCCATCAGTCTAAAAGAAACACCCGGCGGCCCTCCCCTTCTTCCCGCCGGGGCTACTGCCGTGCTGCTCCGTAACGCCGCTGCAACTCCAGGCTCATGCCGACCAGCGGATCCACAGCCTCCATCTCCGGCATCTCGGCATCCAACTCCCGCAGCACTGCCAGCAGCGCCTCGGTCGCAACGTTTCCTACCTTGATGTCCTGGGCATAGGCGCAGACTCCAAGGCCTCCCATCGTCGCATCGAACCGCCTGCATCCCGCCTCATAGGCCGCCCGCACCTTGGCCGCCGCATCCTCCGGTCGCGCCCGCAGATGGACCCCCACCTCCAGCCCCTGGTGCACGTCAAGCACCAGCCGCACCACATCACGCACCAGCTCCGCGGATGCCATCCCCGTGGTGTCGGACAGCGAGACCTGCGCCACCCCCAGGTCCACCAGCAGATCCACCGCGCTCACAACCTCGTCCACGTCCCACGCGTCTCCAAAGGGATTGCCAAACGCCATCGCGACATACGCCACCACGTCCTGCCCATGCTTGTACGCCAGCTCTCCGATCTTCTCCATCTCGTCCAGCGCATCCTCCGGCGTCTGCCTCTGATTGCGCTCCAGAAACTGCGGCGAGATCGAGTACGGAAACGCCAGGGTCGTCACCCGCCCGCTCTTCAGCGCCCGCTCCGCTCCCCTCCCATTGGCCACCAGCCCAATCATCTCCACCTCTGCCGGCGCATCCAGATACTCCAGTACAAGCTCGGAGTCGGCCATCTGGGGCACAGCCTCCCGAGAGATGAATCCCACCGCGTCAAGATGCCGGAATCCGGCCGAAATCAGCGCACGCAGATACTCCGACTTCACCTCCGGCTCTATCACCTTCGGCAAACTCTGCCATGCGTCTCGCGGAGATTCAATCACCTTCACCAAGCCGGAACCCAACCCTTCGCTCGTTGCATCTTCCTCTTCCATCTTCGTCCATCCCGACACAGCCGTCCGCCTTCGGCGCTCAAGATCGAAACCCGCCGGATCCATCGTTGGATGAACCGCATGGACCTTCGGATCCTGCCCATCTGCGGCTGCGAGGCATTCAGCCAGCGGAACCTCCCCGCACCTGCCCTTGCACAAGATAGTACGCTTGAAAGCATGACGCTCTGGTCCCCCACCTCGAATGACGCTCTGCTGGTCATCGACATGCAAAGGGACTTCCTCCCCGGCGGCGCCCTCGCCATCGCCGGCGGCGACACCATCATTCCCGGCATCAACACCGTCGCACGCCGCTTCGAGCATGTCCTTCTCACCCAGGACTGGCACCCACGCGGACACATCTCCTTCGCCAGTACACACGCCGGTGCGCACCCCCGATGGGGAACGCCGGTCTCCACCCCCGAGGGACGATCGATCCTTCACGCCCCCTACGGTGTCCAGGACCTCTGGCCGGATCACTGCGTCCAGGGCACCGCAGGTGCCGAGCTCCACCACGATCTCTCCATCCCTCACGCCGAACTGATCCTTCGCAAGGGCTTTCACCAGCAGATCGACAGCTACTCCGCCTTCATGGAGAACGACCGCCGGACCCCCACCGGCCTGGCCGGGTACCTGCGCGAGCGCGGCATCACACGCCTCTTCTTCACCGGACTCGCCTACGACTTCTGTGTCGGCTTCTCCGCTCTTGCCGCTGCTCAACTCGGCTTCGAATCCATCGTCATTGAGGACCTTACTCGAGCCGTCGATCTTCCAGACTCCGTCCGGGCCATCAACGCCGCCTTCGCAACTGCGGGTGTACTCCGCATCTCTTCCACGGCGCTGCCCTCCGCATAATCCCCGGCGCCGAGTCGCCACCCCGCGGCTGAAGCGGATCCCGTGCCGATCCTCCGCTACAAGCCCAACTCCTCCGCGTGCTGTTGCATGGCATGCAGGCAGTTGCCGATATGCTCCTGCAGGGGAATCCCCAGCAGCTCCGCTCCGCGGAGGATGTCTTCGCGCTTGACCGCCCGCGCAAACGCCTTGTCCTTCATCTTCTTCACCACGCCGGTCACCTCCACATCCACGATCGTCCGGCTCGGCTTTACCAGGGCGCACGCGGTCAGAAACCCAGCCAACTCGTCACTGGCATACAGCGCCTTGTCCAGATGCGTCTCAGGAGTCACGCCGGAGTACTCCGCGTGCGCCAGAATGGCGTGCAGCATCTCCTCCGGCCATCCCTGCTCGCGCAGAAACTTCACCCCCACAAACGGATGCTCTTCCGGGGTCGGGTGCCGCTCGTAATCGAAGTCGTGCAGCAGCCCCGCGCAACGATAGAACTCTGCCAGTCGCAGCGCCTCTTCCCCGTTCATCCCGCAGCGCTCAGCCTCGCGAGTCCCGTAGCTCTCCGTACAGCGCGCTACCGCCAGCCCATGCTTCACCAGCGAAGCGCTCTGGGTCCACTCCCTCAACAACGCCTCTGCCCGTACGGCACTGAATCCATCCTTCATCTGCATCCCATGGCTCCTCTGTGGCCTTTGGCTGTGATCCACAACACCGAACCTTCACTCTTTTTCCACAAATCGTGTACTACTTTGGTTCCGATGCCCATTTCTACCATCTTTAAGGTGGAATCTCCGGGAATACTCCTTGACTCTCTCGGCACCCGGTGTAAATCTAAGCACATCGCTTGCCTTCGTTATCGGACGCAAGAGGTCGGTAGCCCGCTCTGGCAGCCGTCCGCAACACACATCTTATGGCAACCCTCATGGCGTCCGTACGCGCAATGCACGCGTTGGAGTCTTCGGAGGCTCAGCCCCAGACAGTCCCCGACGAGTCAACTGCGGCTCCCGCTCTTGCGGTCGAGCAGGCCGCACGCGAGGTCGTCCGCTGTGAAGCCTGCAAACTGGTACAATTCCGCACCGCTTCTGACACCTGTCGGCGGTGCAAGAAGTCTCTCCTGCCAGAGCCTCCAAAGGTTCAGCCCACCATCGCACTGGTGATGGAAGCTCCCGCGGATGTCACCGAAGCAGGTCCACAGGTTGCCGCCGCCGTGCGCGACCTCCGTCACGTGCGCAATCTCTCCCAGCGTCAGCTTGCCGCTCGCATGTCCGTTCCGCGAACCTACATCTCCAAGATCGAGAATGGCAAGGCCATGCCCACCCTCTCTTCCCTGGATCGCCTGGCCCGCGCCCTGCAGGTCGATATCTCCGCCCTGCTCCGCGATGCCCCCACCCGGCACCGCGATGAAACCGCCCTTCTGCTCAATGATCCCTTCCTCGCAGAGGTCGCCAAGTACGCCCAGCATCTTACCTCCACCCAGAAGGCGATCTTTCTCAATCACGTACGCGAACTATCCCAGAGCCGTAACCGCCGCATGGCCTGACCCCGATCTTCACCGCGGCCTGTGCGCCGGCGCCTCTTTGCCTCTCCAACGCCGCAGATCTTGTCCCTCCCCGGGACAAGATCTGCGGCGTCTCTCCGCCCCGCCTCAACAACAACTCTGCGCCCGGTCCCGGATGTTTGGGCCATCCCGTGGAAAAGCACTCCCCCGCAAACTCTCGCTCCTCCTCTCTGGCTGCTTCCCCGCCGCCTCTCTCATTCCTGACGAGTTCTCCGCCCCTGTTCCCTACTTCTCCGTTTTCAGCTATCGTCGTAATCTATAGGGTGACTCGTGCGCGAAACCTACTCCAGCCGCGACTATCATCGCTCCAATCGGGCCCACGAACTCACGCCCGAAGAGCGCGCCGTCTATGACGCGCTGGATCCCGCGCGCATGCCCCAGCATATCGCCATCATCATGGATGGAAACGGCCGCTGGGCGGGCAAACGATCCCTCAAACGCTTCCTCGGCCACCAGCAAGGCGCAGAGTGCGTTCAGTACGTCGTAGAGACTGCCTCGCGCATCGATCTGCCCTGGATCACCCTCTACGCCTTCTCGCTGGAGAACAACCTGCGCCGGCCGCGCAATGAGGTCAACTTCCTCATGAAACTCCTGCGCAACTACCTTGTCTCCAACGTCAAGCGGATGAATGACAACAACATCCGCATGGCGTATATCGGCCGCACCCACGAACTCCCGCAGGAGGTCCAGGACACCATGCAGTGGGCCTCCGAGCAGACGGCTCGGAACACCGGCACCACGCTCACCCTCGCGCTCAACTACGGCGCCCGTTCTGAGATCATTGACGCCGCTCGTACCCTGGTACATAACCTCATCGCAGAAGCTCACCAGCGAGGCATCTCCGTTGAAGACATGCTCGCTGCCGAAGGCGTCGACGATGCCATCAGGAACCGCATCGACGAGCCTCAACTCAGCGCCCGTCTCTATACTGCCCAGATGCCCGACCCGGATCTCGTCATACGCACCTCCGGCGAACAGCGCATCTCCAACTTCCTCCTCTGGCAGATCGCCTACGCTGAGATCTTCGTCACCGACCGCCTCTGGCCTGACTTTCGCGGCATCCACCTCCTGGAAGCCCTCGCCGACTATCAGCAGCGCGAGCGCCGCTTCGGCGGCCTCGGCGAGTCCTCCGACGAGGCCTTCTCCGACACCCTCCCCTCTGCTCTGGAGGTTCCCGTCGAACTGCTCCCCCGCTAAGGCAGTTCCGGTGTAGGTGTAGAGGGCGACTCGACTTCGTTGAGCGTTTCCCCCAATGAAAACGCCACTGCAAGCCCGCTTCGGGATTCCCATCCACACCGAAAATGCCATAGAGCAAGCTTCCTTCCAGCGTCCCGCGGCGCCTCCACGTCGTTGCGTGCATCACGCTGTTCCCCCGTCGCTGCACACCCTGCAGATTCTCTATCCTCACCCGCCCAAGGTATGCTTGAATAAGAATCGGATGAGAAACTAAATCCAGCTTCGTTCACTGAGCCTCCTCTGCGGTCCAGACAGCCCGTGAAGATCTCTGGCAGGGTGAGACGCTCGGAGAGCGATCCGAAGGCCTCAGGGAACCGGCAGGGAACCATCTCTGAACTTCATCGCTGGAACTCCTCCAAGGAGGCGGCATGAATCGGTCCGTATCTATCGCTGCGCAGCCCCCCTTGGGCTCTTCTTGGCAAGTTCGAGCCCATCTCACATCCACATCCTCACCCTCCTCCGCGCCTCTCCCGCGTCTTGCGGGCCTGCTTCTCGCCGGCCTGGTCCTCACCCTCACCGGCTGCTCCAGCGTTGGCACAACCTTCGGCAATATCCACGGAGCGCCCGCCGTGGGCGTCTACGTCGTCCAAAACAATCCGGCCTCTGGCAGCACGGCCGCCTCGGGCGAGATCCTCCAGTTCTCCACATCCTCCTCAGGAGTCACCGCTCCAATCTCCACCATCAACTACTCGAAAGCCACCTCTCTGGCTTACCTTTCCCTCGATGGCTACGGAGACGTCTACACCAGCGCCACAGAGGGCTCCAGCGGAAGTGCCATCCTTGAGTTTCCCGTGGGCTCCTCCAACGACGCGCAGCCCATCGGAGACATCCCCTTCAACTCCACCACCGGGATCACCGGCATCAACGGCCTGGCCGTGGATGCGGCTGGTGACATCTACGCCGCCGGAGCGGGCTTCGGCGTCGTCGGCTTCGGCTACTCGCAGAATGGCTCGGTCGCCCCGTACCTCGCTCTTCCCCTCGGCACCCAGGCGGCGGATCTTACCACCCTTGAGCTTCCCTATGCTCCGGCGGTCGACACCAAGGGCTATCTCTACGTCGCCAACACCACATCGGCAGATGTATCTGCTCCGGCTCCCACGGCGCCCATCGTCGTCTTCGCACCGGAAGCCACAGGCAGCGTTGCGCCGGTGCGCACGCTCAGCGGCTCACTCACCACCCTGTCCTTCGGAACCCCACAGGGCATGGCCACGGACTCCGCCGGCAACCTCTATGTCACCAACTACGTCTCCGGGGTCTCCAGCATCCTCATCTTCGGTCCCGGCGCCACCGGCAACACCCCGCCCCTGCGCGACATCACCGGCAGCAACACCCAACTCGGTTGCGTAGGCGGCATCGCGCTGGATAACGAGGGTTATCTCTACGTCGTCTCCACGTCCACCTGCGGCAGCACGGCCAACCCCACAGTCCTCAAGTTCTCCACCACCGGCAACGGCAACATCGCTCCCGCCGCCACCTTCACCTCCACCGCGTGGACCAGCGCTGACACCAACCTTTCCATCGCCGTCTACTAGAGCAGCACCTCACCCTGGGGTTCCCTCCACCTGCGCTACTCGGCACGCTACGATACGTGCTCAGGTTGCTCCGGCCGTGGAAGCTCTGTGCAGAACCGGAGCGCCATGCCCTTCGGAAGCGACCACCTCAGGACTGCGTTCGAACCGTGCGACCCCGAATACCGTCCTGGCCGGCCGCCGGGAGAAGACGAACTTCTGGCGTCAACCTCTCGGATATGAGGGAAAACCAGCGTCAGCCGTCTCTCATCCACTCCGACCATCCTCGGCATCAATCCGCAGATCAACCTCACGTGCACTGAACACCCTGCCCTGAACCATGTATCCTCAACAAGGCCCATGAAGCGCATTCTCACTGCTATCGTCCTCATCGCATGTATCCTGGCGCTGATCTTCTTTGGCAAGCTATGGATGGTCACCCTGCTCGCCGCCATCGTCGCCGGCCTCGCCGCCACGGAATTCCGCAGGTTCACCCAATCGGGTGGCTGCCCCATCCCGCTCTGGTGGTCGCTCTGCGCTGTAGCCTGCTACTTTCTCTCCGCCTTCTTCCGCCCGGTGGATACGCTCACCATGGTCGTCTTCCTTACCTTGGTCCTCTTCGCCGTAGCTGCCCTCCGCACCTCGCTGGAGCGGGTCCTCTGGCAGACCTCGGCGGGCCTTTTGATGGTGTTGTACATCGCCTATCCTCTGGCTCTTCTCCCCGAGATCCTCAATCAGGAGGATGGCACCGCGCTGTTGCTCTTCCTCTTCCTCTGCGTATGGTCTGGCGATATCGCTGCGTTGTACATCGGGAAGCGCTTTGGTCGCCACAAATTCTCGCCGCGCCTTTCGCCCAACAAAACCTGGGAGGGAGCCATCGCATCGCTGGCCGCCTCCTGCATCTTCGGTATGGGCCTGGTTCTGCTCGGTGACTGGTTCACGCAGCAGAACTCAAGCTTTACCCGTCTTCACACCACGGAACACTGGTGGATCTTTCTCGTGCTCGCCGTCGTACTGAACGCAGCCGCTCAGTTCGGCGACCTGCTCGAATCAGCCCTCAAACGCGGAGCCGGAGTCAAAGACTCCGGCTCCATCCTCCCCGGCCACGGCGGCGTCCTGGACCGCATTGATGCCCTTCTGGTCGCTGCTCCCGTCCTCTGGTTCATCATCGCTCTTCGCGACTACTTCTCTCTCGGCAGCCTGTAGAACAGGCAGCACCAGAGGGATCGCGACCTCTCAATCTCTCTGGCGCCTGATGCCCCAGTCAGTTCGTCTGTCGGAGCGGAGACAATTCGCCGCTGCTTCGGATCACCCTGCAGCAACCAAAATCCTCTCTACAACACCCAGCCCTGCTGAAGATGCCTTACGCACCCGAAGGGATGGGAGCATCGCGCACAGGGTCCACCCATCCTCCAGGAGGCGCCAGCGCCAGCGCCTCTTTGGGGCCCCACGTATGCATCTCATACGGATGCACCGGCGTCCCATTCCTGAGCACCGGATCGACGATCCGCCAGGCCTCCTCTACGTAATCCTGGCGTGCAAAGATGCTTGAGTCTCCCATCAGAGCATCCGTCAACACCCGCTCATACGGCTCCATGTCCTCCGGATAGGGCTCCCGGCTGGCAACCAGCTCCGTCTGGCTCCGCTTGGCATCCTCTCCAGCCACCGCCACGGAGACACCCATCGCAATCGTCGTGTCCGGACTGATGCGGAACCGAATGTAATTCTGCGGCATCTCTCCATCCGTAAACTTGGTAATCGGTGGACACTTGAAACGCGTCACCACCTCGGTACACGTCTCCGGCAGGTTCTTTCCCGCACGGATGTAAAACGGAACCCCGGCCCATCGCCAGGACGCAATCTCCATCCTCACCGCGGCAAAGGTCTCAGTCCTGGATCCTTTGGCCACGCCCGGCTCGTCCTGATATCCAAGGAACTGACCACGCACCAGGTTCCCCGGCCCAATGGGAGAGATGGCCTTCAGAACCTTCACCTTCTCATCCCGTATGGACTCGCTGTCCCTGCGTGCCGGTGACTCCATCGTCAGGTTGCACATCAACTGAAACAGATGATTCTGGATCACATCCCGCACCACGCCCGTCTGGTCGTAAAACACTCCCCTGCCCTGCACCCCAAAGCTCTCCGCCATCGTGATCTGCACACTGTCAATGTGGTCGCGATTCCAGAGCGGCTCCAGAAATGAGTTTGCGAACCGGAAGGACACCATGCTCTGCACCGGATCCTTGGCCAGATAGTGGTCGATGCGGAAGATGGACTGCTCCGGAAACGCCCGCAACAAAATCCGGTTCAGATCCTGGGCCGAAACCAGATCGTGGCCAAACGGCTTCTCCACAATCATCCTTGCGCCCTTGGCCGCCCCGGAGTTCACCAGTTGATCCACTACCTTTTCAAACAGCGATGGCGGAATCGCAAGATAGTGCGCCGGATGCTGGGCGCCGCCCAACTCCTCCCGCACCGCCGCAAAGGTAGCCGGATCCGCATAATCCCCGTCCACATAGCGCAGCAGCGAACTCAACCGCTCCCATGCGTCTGCATCCAGCCCCCCATGCTTCTCCAGGCTGTCCTTGGCCCGGTCCTTGAGCTGGTCAAGTTTCCACCCCGCCTTGGCCACGCCAATCACCGGCACGCTCAGCGAGCCGCGCTTTACCATCGCCTGCAACGCCGGAAAGATCTTCTTGTATGCCAGATCGCCGGTTGCTCCAAAAAATACAAGTGCGTCAGAACGCGTTTCAGTCACTAGAGATTCCTCTCTCTGCAAGAATTCGATCCACTCGGGTCCACCGTTTACCGCCCCACCCTTTGAGTAGATGCTATCTCGAAGCGCCGCGCACTTCATCCCCGGAAATTTTTCGCACCACGCGCGGGGCGCCGGAGATCTCTTTCATGCCGCCACTGCGCCTTGGTGCGCCGGCTCAGACCGCCGTCACCCTGAAGCCCTGTCCTGTTACGGGGTGCTCCTGGGGTACAACGGAACTCTGTATCCCGCACGTGTACCTGTCGGGGCGCTCGCGTTATATCTGCAAAAGCAACGTTCTATCGTCTCGATCCCCAGCTATACACAAACTCTGCATATCCGTACTGCATATTCCGTCCCGTGGGATAGATCGCCGCCACCACGGTCTTCCCTTGCGCATACGAGTAATAGAAGTTCAGTGCAACGGTCTTCGTCATCTGCCAATCCGCGCTCACGTCGTAAAGCGAAGCCAGCGACGTCGCGTTGTTTGCCGGGCGTCCGATGAATCCAAAGACCTTGTTGTCATAGGCGCCTCCACCCGTATACCAAAGATCCTCCGGGGAGGTGAGCGAGAGCCAGTGCAGGTCCGTCCGCACCGCAACCCTCTTCACCGGCCTGTCCATCAACTGTACAAACCCGTCCTTGTTGTTCATCAGGTTGAAGAACGGCAGACGCGCATACAGGCGTGGCGTAGGCAGCATCTGGAAGAAGGTATGATGGGTCTCGCCCGCTGGGTTGTTGTCTCCCGTGGAACGGAACCATCCACCTCGAATCCACGGCATCGTTGGCACACGGGTGAACTGGTAACCACCCTCGACTGCCGCTGCTCCAGCGCCATCGCCCAACAATCCCCAGCGTCCATTCTGCAGAACGCCCCAGAAGAGAAGATCAGCCTTGCCCGGGCCGGCCGGGATCGCGGCGATCACATCACCGCCGTAGCTTCCGATGCGGATGTTCTTGTGGTCCGCCTCTCGAATCGCAAGCGGACGATTGTCCGTCTTCGTGATCCCGGTCCGTCCGTCATGATAATCGGAGGCAAAGACTCGCCACAGCAGATGCTGGCCAAACGCAGACCGCGTCACCGCCAGATACTGCACATCCACGTTCAACTCCGGGTTGCCGTTCATATTGAAGACACCCTGATCCGAGCGGGCCGCCATCGCCGTAACGTTCCACCCATCCTTGTTCCAGTGCGCGTCTGCGCCGTCAAAGCTGCGCTGCGCATTCGAAAATCCGAAGTTGCCAATCAGACGCTGAGCAATCCGATTGGTCTGCAGCCACGCCAGCATCGGATCCGCCGGCTTTGTCTCCTCGCCATCAAAGAACTCGAAACGCCCAATCCGGGCGTCACTCTGCTCTCCGTCATAGCGTGCAAAACCCTGCTTCAGAAACGCGGCCGCCGGCTCGGTGTTATCCGACGAGGCATAATACGTTCCCCCCAGTCCAAGCTGCCCCTGCGCTACAACACCAGAAACCGCATCCCCTGGAACATCGAGTACCGCAGGCTGCGCAAGCTCCAGTTCCCAGTCCCACCGGCGCAGTCGCTGCGCCACACCCGCGCGCAACAACGACTCGGCATATCCGTAGGTATTGGCCTCGGGAGGAGCAGCAAACCAGCTCCAGGCGTTCAAACGGGTACGATCATAGATCAATACAGAGACAGGTGACTTGCTGGGAGACACGCTTTGTGCCGGACTGATAGCCGCTGAGATCAGTATGGGGAACACCATCCACCGGAACAGGTTGAATCTACGCACAAAACCTCCTTGACTTTGACATCTGCGCCCTGCGCAAACAGCTCCAATGCATCTCGTATCTGCTACCCCACCCCGCCGGATCCTTCGCCTGACCTTCGATCCGCCCCTTGCATCTCATGCGCTGGTCTCCTTCGCTGCCGGAATTACGAACCTCTGCACTCCCTCAACGCTTTCAGAGTCATAGACAGCGGCCCCCATCCGCCCGGCACTCGACCGGGCGGCCTGCCCAGAGACTCGTCGGCTCCGCGAAGACGATTTATGGCGAAAAAATGCAGAAGCAAAATAGGGATGGTTCCAGTCCACCAGAGGTCTCCATGGCTCACCAAGGCATTCCGCGATTCGGAGCCCCTGCGACCTCATACAGTAGATCGCCGCCTCGGCGGGAGAAACAGCGACTTAAGTCACATACGGACAGCCTGTAGAAATATCCTTGACCGGCATGGGGGCCGAGCCTTCCAATACCGTCATATTCAGTCAGCATCATAACCGGCTGAGTGACTTTTGTCATAGCTTGTGTCCTTGCACTCAATACACTCTTGGTGAGTGACCTCCTCACTCTGAGCAGCAGGTCGTTTCACTGCGAAGCAAGAATGGAACAACGGGGGATTTCGTTATGACGCAGGAGCAGTCAACCGCACGACTTCAATTGACATTGGGTACTGGCGCATTCGCGCTCTGTTTTGCGGTCTTTGGTTCTCTTTCCGCGATGATGCCGATCCTGAATCGGCAGATGCACCTCACGGCCGTCCAGACAAGCATCGCCGTTGCCCTTCCCGTTCTTCTGGGCAGCATCGGGCGAATCCCCCTGGGCATGCTCACTGACCGCTTCGGCGGACGCATCGTCTTCAGCGCCGTCATGATCCTCTCCCTTCTCCCTGCGTTTCTCATGGGCGGAGTTCATGACTTCAGACAACTCCTGATCTATGGATTCCTGATCGGAATCGGCCTTGCCAGCTTTTCCGTTGGAGTTGGCTTCGTCAGTGGCTGGTACACTGCGGAACGTCAGGGCTTTGCGCTGGGCGTCTATGGCGCTGGAAACATCGGGCAGTCTCTGGCTGCATTTGGAGCGCCCGTCCTGGCAACGGCCTATGGGTTCCGTTGGGGCTTCTGGACCTTCGGCCTCCTGCTGGCCGTCTGGCTCGCGATCTTTGCCGTGGCGGCTCGCAATGCTCCGCAGCGCGGCAAGACAAAGAGCTTCGCTGAAACCCTCCGTCCCCTCGGCGATCGTCGCAGTTGGGTGCTCAGCATCTACTACTTTCTTACCTTTGGCGGCTTCGTTGCCATGGCCGTCTACCTTCCCATCTTCCTCACCGAGATGTTTCACCTCACCCCGGAGAACGCCGGCCTGCGCACCGCGGGCTTTGTGGTACTGGCGACACTGATGCGCCCAGTCGGGGGAATCCTCGCAGACAAGGTCGGGGGGCGCAACATCCTGATGTGGGTCTTTCCAGCTACCGGCTTGATGGCCGCCCTCATGGCCGTGCCGCGGATGCCCACCTTCACTGTGGGAGCTCTGGGCATGGCCGCAGCCATTGGCCTGGGCAATGGAGCGGTCTTCAAACTGGTTCCTGAATTCTTTCCTCAGTCGGTCGGCAGCGTCACAGGTCTGGTTGGCGCGGCCGGCGGCCTGGGTGGATTCTTCCCACCTCTGGTGCTAGGCTTTGTCAAACAGAAGACGGGAACATTCTTCCCCGGCTTTCTCCTGCTCAGTGCCTTTTGTCTGCTGTGCCTCCTTCTGTTAGCGAGTCAGCAAAAGTCACAACCTGCGATGGTGACCGTAGAATGACCCCCACGAAGAACCCACTCCGTCAGCCGCGGCTCTCCGATGCCACTCATGCCATGTTCTGGGGCCTGGCAACCGCCTCTCTGTTGATCCTCGGCATCCTCACTGGCAGCCGCGGCCTGCGCGACTTCGACCCAGCGCTCGTCTCCTATGCGGGAGCCGCGGTGCTCTCCGGCTTTGGCATCGGCTACCGGTATGCCATGTGGCTTCGCCGCCCTCCCACCCGTCTTTACTGGTATCGCGGCTGGCAGATCTTTCTCGCTCCCCAGAAGCTTCTCTCAAACCTCGCTCATCTGGCGCGAATCGTCTGGAACACCATTGTGCTCCAGCGGTTTATCGAGCGGCGCTCCCATCTGCGCTGGACGGCGCACTGGTTCCTCGCCTGGGGCTGTATCCTTGCCGCCGCCGTCACCTTTCCCCTCTCCTTCGGCTGGATTCGTTTTGAGACCGCGCGCGCCAATCAGGAGATCTACAGAGCCTTCATGTTTGGCATCCCGCTCGGCAGCTTCCATCTCGGTACACCGTTCGCCGAGCTCACCTTTGACATCCTCGACGTCGCCGCCGTCATGGTCTTGATCGGTGTCTTCTTCGCCCTCTGGCGCCGCGGACACGACCACGGCGCATGGTCCGTTCAGCAGTTTTCTGACGACATGCTGCCGCTCATCCTCCTCTTCGCCATCTCCATCACGGGCCTGTTCCTCACCATCTCAACCCACCTGATGCAGGGCATCTATTACGGCTTTCTCTCTCAACTCCATGCCGTTACCGTGATCTTTACCCTGCTCTACCTTCCCTTCGGAAAGTTCTTCCACATCTTCCAGCGCCCGGCGCAACTTGGCGTCAACTTCTACAAGCAGGCAGGGGCCGCCGGGCCGCAGGCCCGCTGCCATCGCTGCGGTCAGGAGTTTGCAAGCCGCATGCACATTGACGACCTCAAGTCCGTTCAGGCGGCTCTGGGCATCCAATATCAACTCGCTCATGGCATGCACTATCAGGACATCTGTCCCGCCTGCCGCCGCAAGAATCTGGCGCTCACCCAGGACGGCCTCTGGAAGTCCCACGACAACAGGTTGAGAGGTAATTGAGAATGGCAAAACTCCCGTGCCCGCTCCCGGAGATCGTCCATCAGTTCGGTCCAAGTCTTCATACCATTCCCTCCGGAGGATGGGTTCGCAACCCGCAGGACGAGCATCTGGTTAAAACCCACTGCTGCTTCTGCGGCCAGCAATGCGGCATTCAACTGCGCGTCAATAACAACAAGGTGGTCGGCTTTGAACCTTGGGAAGACTGGCCCTTCAACCAGGGAAAACTTTGCCCCAAGGGCATCAAGCGCTACATGCAGGACGAACATCCGGACAGGCTCACCAGCCCCCTCCAACGCGTGGAGGGCAAGGGCTTTGCCCCGATCGCCTGGGATGCCGCTCTGGATCGGGTCGCTGCGGAGATTCAAAGAATTCAAGGCAAGTATGGGAAAGATTCCTTTGCCGTCCTCACTGGCGCATCCCTGGTCAACGAGAAGGCTTATCTGATGGGCAAATTTGCCCGCGTGGCGCTGCAGACGGCCAACATCGACTACAACGGCCGCCTGTGCATGGTCTCCTCCGCCACAGCCTCCAAAAAAGTCTTCGGCATCGATCGCAGCGCCAACCCCTGGAGTGACATCGTTCTCGCCGATGTGATTCTGGCGGCAGGCGCAAACATATCCGAAACCTCGCCCATTACGACCGACTATTTCTGGAGAGCCCGCGATCGCGGCGCCAAAATCATCGTCATCGATCCACGCATGACCCCGATTGCGCGCAATGCCGACCTCTACATCCCCGTTCGCTCCGGAGGCGACATCGGCATCTTCAACGGCATGCTCCACATCATGATCCAGCGCGGATGGATCGATCATGACTTCATTGCGCAGCACACCACCGGCTTTGAAGAAGTGGCACGTTCGGTCGAAAAGTACACGCCGGAGTACGCTGCAAGGATCGCCGGCGTTCCCCCTGCAATGATCATTCGAGCCGCCGAACTCTTTGGCCCTGCCAGAACCAGCTTCGTGCTCCATGCCAAAGGCATCGAGCATCACTCCAAGGGAGTCGAGAACTGCATCGCCGCCATGTCCCTCGTCCTCGCCTCCGGCCGTATCGGACGCGAGGGCTGCGGCTACGCCATGATCACCGGCCAGGGCAACGGACAGGGGGCCCGCGAGCAGGGTGGAAAGTGCGACCAGCTCCCGGGAAACCGCGACATCTCCAACCCCGAGCATCGCAAGTACATCGCTGAGGTATGGGGCGTCCCGGAAGAGTCAATTCCCCAGAAGGGACTCTCAGCCATCCCCCTGGTGGAGGCGATCCACGAAGGCAAGATCAAAGGTTTGATCTCCATCTGCTTCAATCCCATCGTCTCCCTGCCGGATGCAAACTTCACCCGCGCCGCCTTCGAGAAGCTGGAGTTTTACGCCAACATCGACTTCTTCCTCTCCGAGACCTCGCGCTACGCGGATATCGTTCTGGCCGGCTCCCTCATGGAGGAAGACGAGGGAACCACCACCAACACCGAAGGACGCGTCATCCGTCATCGCAAGGCGGTACTACCCCCAGAGGGTGCGCGCGAAGACTGGAAGATCATCTGCGATATCGCCCGGCGTCTCGGGCACGGAGACAAGTTCAACTTCTCTGGCACAGAAGAGATCTTCAACGAGTTGCGGGTCGCCACCAAAGGAGGCGTCTCCGACTACTTTGGAATCACCTGGGACAAGATCGAGAAGAACAACGGCGTCTGCTGGCCCTGTCCAACGCCCGAGCATCCAGGTACGCCGCGGCTCTACGAGAACGGAAAGTTCGGTCACCCCGACGGCAAGGCACACTTCATCCCGGTCGACTGGAGGCCCTCCGCCGAGATGCCGGACCCCGAGTACCCCATCATCCTGACCACTGGCCGCGTGGTGGCTCACTTCCTCTCCGGCACACAAACCCGCAGAATAGGGGCTCTCATCGACCAGACCCCACAACCCTTCTGTGAGATCCATCCCGTACTCGCAACAAAGCTCGGAATCGCGGACGGGGATTATGTCAAAGTGGAGAGCCGTCGGGGAAGCGTGGTCGTTCACGCCATGGTCGTCAAGACGATTCGTCCCGATACGGTCTTCATCCCTTGGCATTGGCCGTTGGATCGATCCGTCAATAACCTGACCGTCCGCGCCCTCGATCCGCAGTCCTTCATCCCGGAGTACAAGATCTGCGCCGTGCGCGTCTCCAAAGCCGACGCTCCTCATGATGCAATCGCCTCGCTCGAAGTGCAGGCCGGAGGTGTCCGTTGATACGCAGAGAGTTTTTCATCGATTACTCGCGCTGCATTGGTTGCAAGGCCTGTGTTCAGGCCTGTGCCGAGTGTGATACCCACCGCGGCACCAGCATGATCCACCTGGAGACTATCGAACGGCGTGACACCCTGCAGACCGCGCCGCAGATCTGCATGCATTGTGACAACCCGGTCTGCGCCCGTGTCTGTCCTGCCGATGCCATCAAGAAGACTCCCGACGGCGTTGTACAAAGCTCGCTCAAACCACGCTGCATCGCCTGCTCCAACTGCGTCGTCTCCTGTCCTTTCGGCGTGCCAAAGTACATGGCGGAGTTCGAGCAGATGATGAAGTGCGATATGTGCTATGACCGCAGCAGCATCGGCAAAAAGCCCATGTGCGCTACCGTTTGCCCCTCCGGCGCGCTCACCTACACCACCATGGAAGAGATGCAGCGTACCCGGCCAGGCATCCCCGTCAACTCCTGGAAGTTCGGCGGCGAAGAGGTCACCACCAAGGTCTATGTCATGGTTCCGCGCGAAACTACCCGCGTCGAGATTGACCTGATTCAGATTCAACCCACGCCGCCGGCCCTCCCGGCGGATCCGTACGATGTAGCTCTCATGTTGGAGATGGCGCAATGAACCCTCAAGTGGACAAAAGCGAAAACCCGCAAAGTAGCACAATCTGTAGCGCTCCCAGGTATCAGCAGGACTTCCCCATCGAGTGGGAGGGCGATCACTATGTCAGCCGCCGCGAGATGGTCAAGTTCCTTACCCTCGGCTCTCTTCTTTTGGCCGTCGCCAACTGGGTCACGGCGTTTGCGAAGCGTTGGATCCGCCGGGACTCCAGCGCTGTGCAACTGCTTGGACCGGCAACTTCGCTCGAAGCGAACGGATCCATGCTCTTCCGCTATCCCACCGCAGACTCCCCCTGCATCGCCATACGAACGCCCCAGGGAGCCCTCGTCGCCTACTCGCAGGTCTGCACTCATCTCTCCTGCGCCGTTGTCTATGACAAGGCCGGCAATCGCATCGAGTGTCCGTGCCATCGCGGCGCCTTCGATGTTGAAAACGGAACTCCTATCGCCGGGCCTCCTACCCGGCCGCTGGCAAAGGTTGCCATTGAGCAGCGGGGAGACAAGATCTACGCAACCGGCATGGAGGTCTAAATGAGCGTTCGCACCCAGGGCTCTACCCTCTTCAGCGCCATTCTCATCCTGGTCGGCACCACTATCGTCGTGCAGTT
>JAJZDM010000188.1 GCA_021806005.1 Acidobacteriota bacterium
CCAGATCAGCCCGATCGGAAGCACGGAGATCCATGAGGTGCAGTCGGTGGCGATCGATCCGCACAACCCGCAGGTAATCTACGCCGGCACCTGGCATCTGCCCTGGAAGACGGTCGATGGCGGCCAGCACTGGGAGAATATCAAGACGGGTATCATCGACGACTCGGATGTCTTTTCCATCCTGATCGATCCCAACCTGCCGACAGTTGTGTATGCGAGCGCCTGCTCAGGCATCTACAAAAGTTCCAACGCCGGGCTACTGTTTCACAAGGTACAGGGCATTCCCTCGGAGGCGCGCCGCACGCGCAAGCTGGAACAGGACCCTGAGCATCTCGATACGGTCTACGCTGGCACCACAGAGGGTTTGTACCGCACCCTGGATGGAGGCAAGCAGTGGCAGCGCCTTACATCCCCGGATGTGGTGGTGAATGACGTCTACGTGGATCCCCATGACTCCGGCCACATCCTGCTGGCGACCGAACGAGGCGGGGTATTGCGCAGTGAAGACTTTGCCGCCAGCTTTGTAGCATCGAATACGGGTTTCTCCTCACGGCAGGTGATGGCCTATGCCTCCGATCCGCTACATCCTGCGACGGTGTATGCCGGGGTGGTCAACGACAAGCAGGATGGAGGTGTCTTCCAGAGCATCGACGGAGGCGCGCACTGGAGAGAAGACAGTGTTGGTCTGGATGGCCGCGATATCTACAGCCTCGCGATGACTCCGGCCGGAACCTTGCTGGCGGGAACGCCGCACGGAATCTTCCGCTGCCAGGATGAGGTCTGGGTCAACTCCGGCCAGTGGCTGCGCCGGGCTGAACGCGGACATCGATCTCCGGATGCTCATCGAAGTGACGCTTTGCGCGCAGCCAGGCTCTCCTCCAACCAGCCTCTGATGGATGCTGTTGTCTACTCCCTGGTCTCTGATCAGAGCTTCATGATCTATGCGGGCACCTCGGAGGGACTACTGCGGAGCGACGATGATGGAATCGCGTGGGAGCCGATAGCCTCGCTTCCCATGGGTGAGGTGCGCTTCCTTGCTGTGGAGAAGAGCCGTCTGCTGGCGGCCGGTTTGAAGCAGATGTTCTTCTCAGCAGACGGAGGAGGACACTGGAAGCCCGCACCTCTGCCGATGGGTCTGTCTCAGATCTCCGCGGTTGCGATGGATGCAGGGAACGATCTCTGGGTAGGCGGCCGCGAAGGGGTCTTCTACTCGACGGATGGTGGTTTGAACTGGAAGAGCGTCTACAGCCTGGATACGCCCCAGGTGGATGGACTGTACTTTGACCGTCCGGAGAATCGCATGCTCCTTACGACCGCCACCTCCTCGATGGTCTTTGCAGTTCAGCTTCCCGGCTTTACGGTTCGCTACTGGGACACGGGGTGGAAACTGCGCTTTGCCCGGCCCATCGGTGACCACCTGCTGGCCGCGACGCTTTATGACGGGGTGGTGATCCAGCCGAAGATGGTGACCTCGAGCTTTACGAGCCGGTATGTGGGCTTTGGGAGCACTGCCCCGGCTGGTGGTTCCAGGAGTCCACCGGGAAGGTAGCCGATCGGGATCCGGATGCGCAGAGCGGCCGTGCCAGCCCCTCTGCGCATCCGGCATGGTGACCAGTCGGAGTGGCTGGCCACCCGGTGGGAAACCGGCGGTGGTAGAGGAACTGCTCTAGAATAGACAGGTATGGAAGCAGCTACGTCTATCCAGATCCCTGACCAAGTCCTGCGCCCCCGCCACTCGTTCCAGAGTGACGATCCGGCGCTTGAGCCCATCGCCAAGAAGGTGGAGGCCGGAGAACGGCTGACCTTTTCAGATGGTCTGGCCCTTTATCGCAGTGGCGACATTCTGGCCATTGGCTGGATGGCCAATCTGGTGCGGGAGCGCATGCACGGGGATCTGACGTACTTCAATGTGAACCGGCACATCAATCCGACCAATGTCTGTATCGCCTCCTGCAGGCTGTGCGCCTTTGGACGCAAGAAGGGTGCCCCGGATACCTACACGATGGCACTGGAAGAGGCCTGGGAGACGGCTGGGAAGGGTCTTACGGAGGCGGTCACCGAGTTCCACATCGTCGGTGGCCTGCACCCGGATCTACCCTTTGATTACTTCATGGACCTGGTGCGCGGGCTCAAGGAGCGCTATCCCAAGGTGCATATCAAGGCCTTTACGATGGTGGAGATTGCGTTTCTGGCCAAGGTGGGAAAGATCTCGATTGCCGAGACAATCGAACGGATGAAGGCGGCCGGAGTGGACTCCTGCCCCGGCGGCGGAGCGGAGATCTTTGCCGATCGCGTGCGTCACATCATCTGCGATCACAAGATCGATGGCGGTGAGTGGCTGGAGACGGCGCGTCTGGCGCATAAGGCAGGTCTGCGTTCCAACGCGACGATGCTCTATGGGCACATCGAGAACGACGAGGATCGGGTAGATCACCTGCTGAAGCTGCGCGAAGTACAGGATGAGACGGGTGGATTCCAGACCTTCATTCCGCTCAGCTTCCATCCTGAGAACACCGCGCTGGGACATCTTCCCAAATCAAGCGGCCTGACGGATATCCGGCAGATCGCAGTCAGTCGCCTACTTCTGGATAACTTCCCTCACATCAAGAGCTACTGGCAGATGGTGACGCCGCGCATGGCACAGATCTCGCTCCGCTTCGGCGCCGATGACATCGATGGGACCGTGGTGGAGGAGAAGATCTATCACGATGCCGGCGCGAGCACCCCGCAGGGGCTGCGCCGTCATGATCTTGTCCAGTTGATCACCGCGGCCGGACGCGTCCCCGTGGAGCGGGATACGTTGTACCGTGCGGTCACTCGCAGCGAGGACAGCTTTACCGTAGCGGTATAGGAGCGGCTCGGCTTGCGGCTGCGTGGCTATCGAGCGGAAGACCTGGATGCGATTCAAAAGCTGGACGAGATCTGCTTCGAGCCTCCCTTTTGCTTTTCGCGCCGCGCGATGCGCCGGTTTACCGAGGCCCGTCGGGCGCGCGTCGTCCTTGCCGAGGAAAAGAAGATCCTGGCAGGCTTCGTGGTGGTTCACCTTCAGAAGACTGCGCATGGTCCCGTGGGCTATGTTGTCACCTTGGATGTCTCCCCGGAGTTTCGCCGCAGAGGCGTTGCTACGCAACTGATGCGGGAGGCGGCACGACTGGCCGGGAGCGAACACTGCGTGGCGCTGATGCTCCATGTTTTTACAGGGAATGAGCCGGCCATCCGTTTTTATACTCAGGATGGCTTCCTACGCTCCCACCTCGAAGAGGGGTATTACGGCCCGGCGAAAGACGCATGGGTCTTATATAAGCCTCTCCGTTCTGCCATCCGATGAAGGAATCGTTCCACCGGCGAGGGTGAAGTCTGCCCGTTCGTCGGTCTCTCTGCTACCTGGGAACGAGAGCCTCCGCGTACGGATCGCGACGCCGAACGGGGTTAAGACGGGGTGGCGCAGATCAGCGCAGTGGCTGCAGACGGGCGTCTTCGCTGCGCTGGAAGCGCAGCACCGCTGCCCACTCACCGCCACGCTCGTCCTGCCAGACAATCTGGCCGCCCAGCATCGTGGCAATCTCCACCGGGGTAAGGTCGCGATCGGTGGCGAAGGCGCGTCCGCGCCAGGTATTGGGATGGTTCAGAAGATAACGCCGGAACATCGGGGTAACAAAGTGCGTTGTGAAGACGATGGCAGTGTCGAAGCGGTCCGGCTCCCGGGCGGCGATAAGAACCTGCGGCAGGGTGAAATCTTCGATGGCAACTACCTTCATGGGATGTTTCACGTAACCGAGGTAGGGTTCAAAGAGATCCGTGGACACTGGCCATGCGGTGAGGATGGTTGCATTCGGATCGTGCTTCTGGACAAAGTCAATCGCCTCCTGCTGGACAACGATCATGTCGCGATAGGTGAGATTGTCCTCCGGCGCAAAGATGGAAGGCGGGCTCAACCAGAGAGCGCTCAGGAAGGCTGCGGCTGTGGCTGCGGCGAAGAGTGGCCAGCGCTGGGTGTGGATGCGCCACAGACCGACGCAGGCGATCAGAATAAGCGGATACACCGGCAGCAGATAGCGCGTCAGCAACGCTCCACCCAGTACCGAGAAAGCGAGCCAGTTGGCAGCCACCAGCACCGCCATCGCGTAGCGCGGGCCCGGATGCAGGGAGGCGGGAGCGTCCTGGCGCCGCGGCAGCAGCAGGCATGTCAGTGCG
>JAJZDM010000053.1 GCA_021806005.1 Acidobacteriota bacterium
TACGGCGTTGAGCATCTTCTCCACTGGTCGCGATGGCGAAGACGGCACCAGTTTCATGCTCTTCGCTGCCACTACCGAAAGCGCGGATCACCGCTGCCAATCTTCTATCTACAACTGTAGTACTAGGGGAGTCGGTTGGCGAGCGCAGCGCTGAGGGCTTCGAGGATGAGGCTTGGGCTTGAGTGTTGAATATGCAGCGTCTTGGACCGGCTGGTGGCTCCCCGGAGCAACTGAATCCGGGATCGGGGGATGTTGAGCAACTCGGCCAGCAGGGCGATCAGGGCCGCGTTGGCGCGGCCGTCGGTGGGCGGGGTGGTCAGGGAGATCTTCAGCGATCCCGCCTGGACGCCGGTGACGGCGTTTCGGCGCGCCCCCGGATGAACCTTCACGCTGAGCGTGCAGCCGTCTTCGCTTGCGTGAAGGATGGGGCCGTCAAGGCTCATGGGTAGCTTCGCCTGCCGAAGATCGCGGTGCCCAGGCGCACCATGGTGGAACCCTCCTCAATGGCGATGACGAAGTCGTTGGACATGCCCATGGAGAGTTCGGTGAGCGTAGGGCACAGGGCCCGGTTTTCGTCCCGCAACTGGCGCAGGCGTCGAAAGTACGGGCGGGCCGTCTCAGGGTCCTGGGACCAGGGTGGCACGGTCATGAGGCCTCGGACGTCAATCTGGTGGAGGGGTTGGAGCGCGGCAAGAAGAGCGGGCAATGTCTCCGGCGCAAGGCCGTGCTTGGTCGCCTCCGGGGAGAGCTTGACCTCGATAAGGACCGGCAGCGTCTTGCCCAGGGCCTGGGCCGCCGCGTTCAGGCGTTGGGCCGTCTTGAGGGAGTCCAGTGTGTCGACGGCATCAAAGATCGCGGCCCCGCGCGCTGTCTTGTTGCTTTGCAAGGGGCCGATGAGATGGATGGAGAGGGGCAACCCGGCGGCTGGTTCTGCTGCTGCCAGGGAGGCCTCATAAGAGGGATCCGGGAAGCTGGGTTGCATGAGCGCGGAGAAGTTCAAATCGCTGCTGGCGGCGTCTTCGTCCAGGTCTGCTTTCGATCCGAGGAGGAGGGCAAGCTGCGGTAGTTTGGACTGCCACTCCTGTACGCGGTTTTCTCCGAAGAGTCGCTGGCCGGCCGCCCAGGCTGCGGCGATGGCCTCAGCCGGTTGCGTCTTGCTCACGACCATCAGGGCGACATCGCCCGGATCGCGATGGGCGTTTTTGCAGGCATCAGCGATCTGGTTCCGTACCCGCTCAAGGTTGGAGGCAATGGACATCATCTGTTTCCAGTGTTGGCTCTTCTATCCAGTGTAGCGGCTGAGGCGCACTCAACTGAGGCCCGATTGCCCTGGCGGGCAAGGGCGCACGTTGAGAAGCCCAGCGCCGCAAGGAAATCTGCTGGTCCGAGGGTGGGGAGCTAGGAGCAAGGCCGTAGCAGAAGCCATTGGGATGCGCAGGGGTTCAAGAAACTGCGGGCGGCGTGTACATCCAGCACCTTTCTTTCATCGTCCAATGGGTTAGCGTGGCAGATGCCGGGTATTCGGAGGGTGGGGTTCTCCGGAAGGTGATGCCCAGGGAGGGTGCTCTCTGGTTGCGTTCCCCCGCGAGGATTTGGAGGATCTCGATCACGGAAAGGAGGAGAAACGATGTTGACTTTGACTGGTGGCTCAGATGGCAGGCAGGCCCTGTCCGGAGCGTGTTTCTCTCGGCTTGCGCTGCAGACTGTAGCGGCAATGACGTTGCTGGGTGCGGGGATGGTCGCGGTTCGGGCACAAGCGCCTGCGCAGGGTGAGGTGCAGGCTGGAGGCGCCACGGCGTACCCTGTGCCGGCGGCGTCAGGGTTCAATTTCCAGGTTCCGGTGAGTGGCCCGCTGTTTTCCACGAGCGAGGATGAAGAGACGGCGCAGTTGGTGTTCCCGGCCCGGCCGGATCTCGGTTCTCCGATGATAGGCGCAGAGGGGGCGGGAGAAGGCCAGTATGCGTGGGGAGGCCGGAACAGACGGCCAACCTACCGCAGCAATGACACCCATGAGGATGGATCCTTGAAGTTCATCCTGTATGGAGGCATGGGAGCGACGATGCCCGTGTCCAGCACCGCCCAGTTGCTGACGCCGAACTTCAGTGTTCAGGGTGGGCTGGGGCCCCGATTCAGCCGCCACTTTGCTCTGCCGGTGGAGTTCGACTGGGATCAGTTTGGATTTACCGCGACCACTCTCAATAACCAGATTGCGATCTATGACTACGTCTTTGGCAACAACTCAGTGGAGTATCTGTTGGATGGAAACAGCCATATCTGGTCCTTTACGCTGGAACCGACCTTGAACCTCCACGCCGGGGAGGACTGGGGAGCCTATATCAAGTTTGGCGGTGGCTTCTACCACAAGGTGGCAAACTTTACGCTGCCGGAGGGCCCCTGCGACTTCTATTGCGCCACCTTCAACCTGGATCACTACACCTCCAACGCTCCGGGAGCCGATGCCGGGTTTGGCCTGACCTTTGGGCACCTCTACCTGGAGGCAAGGTATGTTTATATTGACAACAAGCCGCGTCCCGGCATTGTGAATACGGCAGCAAGCCTGGCGACGATAACGAGTACCACCACCAACTTTTACCCGGCCAACAGCGATCGCACCCAGTATGTCCCGGTAACCATCGGATTCCGGTGGTAGGCGCAGAAGTCAGACGATCATCCATGGGGGGCTGAGGATTGAGATGGTGGGCGGCGCGGGGTATTCCATGCCTGGTGTGGAGTGCCGGAGTGTGGCAGGGGTTTCTGTGGATGGCCCCTTGGAGCTCTCTTTGGCGCTGTCCTATGTATCTTTGGGTCCCCTTGACAATATCCTACGGGGGTATGATAGAAAGGATCTACAGGGAGTCTCCCTCCCTGCAGGAGAACTATGAGCATCGAATCCGCACAAGAACCTCCAAGTATCAGGAGTTCTTTTCTGTGCCGCGATGAGCGCTCTGGAAGACGCATTCAGCCTGGTTGCTAGCGATTCCAACGCCGCTCTTCACGGTATTTGACCTGTGAATTGAGCGTGTGAGCCGCTGCGATTGCAAGCCCTCCTCACCCTCCCGAACCGACATCCATTGTGCCGATGGCAGACCTTGATTGCGCCCCGAAGCGGGGAGGATCGAGTGTGTACGCCTGATCGCTACGAGGAGGAATCATGCTGCAGCAAATCTATGTGATCTCAGGGGCTGACCGTCCAGCCTGCAATTGGATCCAGACCGGCGATCCGAAGATGCCGCTGACCTGCGTTTGGACGGTCTCAGATGCTCGGCCGACCGAAGGAGCCGGGAGGGTGGACCTGTGCGCATAGAGGAAGCTCAACTCGACGCCACCCTGGCGCCGGTGGAGGGCGTGCTGATCCGCCGTGCCTGGCAGAAGCACCTGCTGACCTTCCTGATGGTTTTCGGTCCAGGCCTGATTGTGATGGAGGCGGACAACGACGCGGGGGCGGTCTCGACCTACATGCAGGCAGGTGGGCAGTACGGCCTGCATCTGCTTTGGCTCCTGATTGTTCTTTTGCCGATCTGCTACTTCGTCCAGGAGATGGTGGCACGCCTGGGGATCGCAACCGGCAAGGGCCATGCCGCCATGATCTATGAGCGGTTTGGCAAATGGTGGGGGCGCTTCTCGCTGCTGGATCTGTTGGCGGTGAACTTTCTGACCCTGATCACCGAGTTCGCCGCCATCTCCCTCGCCCTGAGCGCGCTGGGAGTCAGCCCGTGGATCTCCGTGCCGGTCTCCGCACTGGGGCTTACGCTGATGGTTGTCACCGGCAGCTATCTGCGTTGGGAACGCATTGTGATTGCGCTCTGCCTGATGGATATCACATGGTTCGCTCTGGCCTATGTTGTGCATCCAGACTGGACGGCGGTCGCCCGCGCCACGGTGATCCCGACGATGCCGAAAGGTGGGATCACCAACAATCTGGTCTTTCTGGTGATTGCGATCATCGGCACAACCATCGCGCCGTGGCAGCTCTTCTTTCAGCAGAGCTGCGTGGCGGAGAAGCGGCTTCGGTTTGCCGACCTGAAGTGGGCGAGACTTGACACGCTGATCGGCGCCATCTTCACCGTACTCGTGGCCGGAGCGATGATGCTGGTGGGCAACTACGGTTACCAGCACCGGATCGGGTTTGAGGATCCGGCGCAACTGGCCGTGGCGATTGGTCCGATTGCAGGTCGCTTTGTGCGCAACGGTGTCCTGCTGCTGATGGTGAACGCGGCGGTGCTGGGAACCACGGCCATCTCCCTGGCCAGCGCGTGGGCTTATGGCGAGGTTAAAGGCTGGGAGCACTCGCTGCACAAGAAGCCGCGGGAGGCTCCTGGCTTCTATGCCACCTACATCGGGTGTGTAGGAGCAGCGGCGGCGATCGTGCTGATCCCCCACGTGCCGCTGCAACTGGTGATTATCAGTGTGCAGGTGTTCGCAGGCGTGATTCTTCCCTCAGCCATCATCTTCCTGCAACTTCTGCTCAACGACCGCGATCTGCTGGGCGACCGTTGGGTGAACAGACCGTGGAACAACTACATCAACTGGACCATCATTGTGGTTCTCTTTGCCCTGTCGCTGCTGCTGGCTGCGCAGGTGATGCTACCCAATCTATTTGCCTGAGGGCACGAGGTGATTTATGGCAACCATGCACAACTCCTACTCTCCTGAGTGCTTCCGCGTCGTCCATCCACTCAGGGATGTGCCGGAACAGAAGTGCTCGAGCGATGGACTGGGTCCCATTGCAATGACACGTCCGGTCCGCATCTCCCTTACCGTACTACGCGGCTACCTGATTGTGATGACGCTGATGCTTGGCTATCATGTTCTGGACATGGCCGGGGTTGTCCATGTACTTCGATAAAGCATTTTGAGCGCGGATGCAACGCGAAGCGGGGGATCCAGCAGTCGCTTTCCCCAATGCCCTTTTTCGGCATTGATTTTGATCTCCGGCCTTATCCCCGGGCGAGGATCTTCCGATAGGCGCTTGCGGTCTGGCTCATCATCACCTCCGAGGTAAACTTCTCCTTCACCATAGCCCTTCCCGCCATGCCTATCGCTCTGGCACGGTGCGGATCGGAGAGAAGGCGGGCGATGGCCTCCGCGAGGGCGATCGGATTCTCAGGTGGCACGACCAGGCCGTTGACACCCTCTGTTACGGCCTCCGCGTTTCCTCCAACATCAGTGACGACGACCGGCAGAGAGGCGGCCATGGCTTCGAGAATGGCGTTCGAGAATCCCTCGCTGCGTGAGGGGAGAACAAAGAGATCCGATGCCACGAGATGCTCTCGCGGGTGCTTGACGTCACCGATGAAGTGAAATCTGTCGGAGAGATCCAGCTCCTGGACCAGCCGCTGCAGCTCCAGAAACGTGTCCTGCTCGAGCACCTGGCCGGCGACGGTGAAGCGAACCTGGGGAAACTGTGCGGCGATTGTCGCCGCTGCACGGATAAAGATGTCGTGCCCTTTGACGCGGCGAATGTTGCCGACTGTCGTGACGACGAGGTCGCCGGAGGGTTTCTCTGGTCGCTCCACCTCATCCCAACTGGAGAGGTTGAGACCGTTGTAGATGGTCTGAACGCGAGCCGGGTCTATTCTGTCCACCTCGATCGAGTGTCGCCTCACCTGTTCGGAGACGGTGAATACCGCATCCGGAATGCCAGCCATCAATCGATAGGCAAGGGTGTGTTTGCGAGATCTGAGGATACCCATGTCCCGGCGGCTCCAGATTAGTTTGGCTGAGGATGTCGCTTTGGTGACGGCTCCCGCCCAGAGATCGGAGCTCTCAAAGAAGCTTTGCACGATCTGAACCTGGTGTTGTTGGAGGAATCGTCGCAGCTCGAAGGCGCCCCGAATGGCGGTGAGATCGTAGGTGCGCTGCAGTGGCAGCAGGTAAATCGGACAAGGTGGCGATTGCAGGGCGGAGCTTTCGGGATGGATGGAAAGGCACAGGATAGATGCCCGGAATCCGTATCGGGGTAGAAGGGCGGCGAGGTTCAGGGCTACCCGCTCTCCGCCTCCGAGCGCCCTGGGAAGTTGATCGATCACCAGCAGCACATGCGGCAGTGCCAGCAGGTCCTGGTTGTTGTGGGGCAGGTTTTCGGGTTGGGCGGCGAGTCTTATCATGGGATCTGGGTTCGAGGGTGGATTCGGACGGGCGAGGTGGTTTCAAGGAGTCGGCGAAGCCCGGAGGGTGAATTGGTTCGCTGGCTTCTCGCGGTTAGTATTTCGCCCTTGTGGGCAGGGTCAGGCCAAGTCTTCAGGATTGAGGACGGGGAATCCATGCAAATGGGGGGCGAAGTTCCGGTGCTGAGCCCGGAGTTCCCCGCTTCAAAGCATCTCTCAGGCATAGTAAGGCGCCGGAGCGCCCACTGAGGGTTCTTCCTCGGAGGAAGATGCTGATTCGGCCTCCGTAAAGCTCAGGGCTCGAATGGCGGCGCTCACGAGTACCCAGATGGGCGCGGTGATCTCGAGATACGTCCAGCGGTCTCCGAAAAAGTTTGTGACGATCAAGGCACAGACACAAAGAAACAGTCCCAGTCCCAGGCCCTTGTACAGAGGATCAGATGCCCGCCTGAACAGACGGTAGGAGATCGCCAGCATCTGCTGGACCAGCAGGAACGCGAAGACGAAGCCGATCACTCCCGTCTCCACCAGTACCTTTACGTACCAGTTATGGGTGTCCTTCAGATTATCCACGTGATCGCCCATCTGGAAGGTGGCAAACCCATTGCCGAAGAGCGGGTTCCGATAGAAGGATTGTTTTGCATTTTCCCATAGGTCCACTCGCTCCTGAGCAGAGGCTTCCAGTTGACCATTCGAGTTTTCCGTCATCGTCACTCGCTCGCGGACCGCGGTGGGGACCACACTCTGCCAGACCATAAGGAAGACGCCAAGGAGCAGGAGGAGCTTCCGGTCCTTCAGGAGTCCGAGGACGAGGACGCCAACCAGGATGGCCAGGTAGCCTGCCCTGGAGAAGGTGTACATGGCAGTGAAGATGGTGATACCGGCAAGCGCATATCCGGCCAGCTTGATCTTGAATCGTTTGGCAAACTGCACAAACCCCCAGAAGAACATGGCGAACTGGGTAAGGTAGGCAGCGGTCTGATTGGCGCCAAAGCCCAGGGGGCCACCACTCCGTTTATTCTCATCGAAGTTGGCCCAGGAGCGGGTCATGCTATCCAGCAAGCTGGACCGGTCAATGAACGCGACAGAAAGTGCTGTCAGCAGGATCACGGTTCTTATTGCCTTGCGATCTTCGATGACCATGCCCGCCGCCGCGAAGATCAGCGGAATGAGCATGTAGTCCTTCCAGTTAACGAAGTTGAAATCCGAGAGCCACAAAGGAGCGGGGGCATTGGCAAGCGCCGTACCGAGCCACATCGAGAAGTAAAGATATATCCCGAAGAAGAGCCAGATGAAATAGAGCCTGGCAGCGGGCAGACGTTTGCTGTGCGTGATGGCTCCTATGAGGATGCAGAGGACCAGAATGGTCAATACCTGCGCTCCCAGGGGGTAGGGCAGGAAGTGGTCGCGCATGGTCCGATAGGGAAGGAAGAGGATGAGGTAGTAAAACCCGTAGAGGGGTTTCCCAAGCGAAACCAGGCACATCACCCAAAAGCCGAGGTATGCGACGACCGGAATGTAAACTCCAATACCTGTTCCCAACATGCGAACTCCAAAGACAGTGAGGGGTTACCCGTGCGGAACCGGATGAGGCTTAGAGCTAGACCCAGAGCCTCTTCCGTCCGGTGATGAAACTGTAGAACGCCATCAGTGCGGCTGCATTGAGCAGAACGAAGGTATGCGCGACCGCAATGGGTTTGAACGCCTTTGCAGAGGGGCTGACGGCTCCGAATGCAGCAGCGAGATAGAAGAGGGTCTGAGCCAGAAACGCGGCATGGTAGAAGGAGCCTTTCGCGGCTGCGGAGGTGATCAACATCAGGGCCAGAAAGAGGGGCACGGCGAGTCGCAGCAGCTTGTGGCATACGAAGCGAAACAGCAGCGGATTCTGCGCCGAGAGAAGCCATGGCTCCAAGCGCAGCAACTGGTAGTTGCCGGTCAATGTTCTCACCTTGCGGCTGAACTCCCGTCCCTTCTGGCTGAACAGGCGATCGCGGGCGATGGCTGTGGATTGAAAGACGACTCGCTTCCCCGCCTTGATCACGCGCATGGGAACGAAGACATCATCCAGGATGGTTCCAGTTGGGATCTGCGCGAACAGTTCGCGCCGCACCGCATAGATGGCTCCGGTGACTCCGACGACGGAGCCGGTGGCTGACTCGAGTTTGCGCACGGTCTTCTCGATCTTCCAGTAGATGCCCAGCCCCTCAGAAGCAATCTCCGGGTTCGCTGAGTCCAGCAACAACTCCCCGCTGACCGCCCCAATATTCGGATCTTCCAGCCGACGAACCAGTTCGGCAACGGCGTTGCCGTCGACCATCTGCCGGGCGTCCTGAAAGACCAGCACGTCGCCGGTGGCGTGTTTGACAGCTTCATTCAGGGCTGCCGCCTTCCCGCCGGATTGATCGAGAAGGACGGGAACCAGGGTTGACGAGTGTTCGCGGAGGATCTCCGTGGTGCGGTCCGTGGAGCCATCGGAGGCGATGACGAACTGGAGGAGTTCCCTGGGATAACTCGTCATCTTCAGGTTTTCGATCTTGGCCGGCAGGTTTGCCTCTTCATTGCGGGCCGCGAGGATGATTGAGACGCTGGGCAGCGATGGGAGGGGATGGTCTGGGTGCTGCCGAGCAGTGCCTTGAAACGACGGCTGGGGAGGGGACGGGACTCGAAGCCACAGAGCCTGAAGCCAGAGCAGTAGCGGATAGCCGAAGTATGCGTACCCCACCAGCGCCAGGCATAGCCAGAAGACGGCCCTCATGATCCACTCCTGCAGGGAGTTATCCGATCTCCCGATGGGCGGTGTCTGCCTGACGGGTTCTTCAGTATGCTGAAGGTCTACGGCAAGCGCCGCCGAGACACTCCCAGGCTGAGTTTGCCATGAATCGGCAGATCACATCCAGACAACATTCATAACAATATCCCTATAGTATCTTGGAACCTGCGAACCGAATCATCAATGGCTGGATCAAAACGCTTTGCTCTCAACGTAACAATGAACTGGGTCGCCATGGCTGCGGGCATGGTGGTGCCGTTCTTCCTGACGCCGATCGTCATTCGGAGCCTGGGATCCGTTGCCTATGGGGTGTGGATTCTGGCGGTCTCGACTGTGGCGTATCTGGGCCTGCTGGACATGGGGATGCGCAGCGCGGTGATTCGCTTCGTCTCCAAGGCCGATGTGCAGGGGGACATGACCGAGGCGAAGAAGGCGATCGGCGCTGCTCTCTGGTTCCGTATTCTGATCGCGAGTGGAGCGGCTGTATTCAGCCTGATTCTGGCCCTGGTGTTTCCCCACTTCTTCAAGGTTCCCAACGGTTTGGGGCGCGAGGCGCAGATCACGGTGCTGATGTGCGCCCTGGCGGTGGCCGTCACCCTGGCCTCAGGTGTCTTCGGCGCGGTGCTCAGCGCGGTGCATCGGTTTGACATTCTCAGTGGCGTGGGCATCGTCCAGACCAGCATGAAGGCTGCAGGCGTGATCCTCATTCTGCATCATGGCGGCGGCCTGGTGCCCCTTGCGTACTGGGAGTTTACGATGACGTTGCTGGCCGGCCTGGCTACCTGGGGGGCTGCGGCAAAGGTATTTCCCGCAGCCCGGGTCAGGCTGGGGCGGCCCGATTTCCCGACACTCAAGAAGATCTGGTCGTATAGCCTGACCACCTTCCTGATTGTGATCGCGGTGCAGGTGGTGTTTAACACCGACAACCTTGTGGTGGGAGCCTTTGTCTCCGTGGGAGCGGTTGCCTTCTACTCGATCGGCGGCAGCCTGGTGGCGTACTCGCGGCAGTTCGTCACCTCCATGGCCACCACCTTCATCCCCATGGCGAGCAATCTGGAGGCCGAGGGAAAGACCGAGGCGCTGCAGAAGCTGCTCCTGAAGGGAACGCAGGCGACGTTGGGACTGGCGCTGCCGGTAAGCCTAGCGCTGCTCTTCCGTGGCAAGACATTCATTGGCCTCTGGATGGGGCACAAGTTCAGCCAGACGTCCGGGACCGTGCTGCAGATCCTGATGATCAGCCAGTACTTTGGCGTGGCGAATACCACCGGAGGGCAGATCGCCTTTGGAATCGAGAGACACAAGTCCATGGCCTACTGGGCTGTGGTGGAGGCGGCGCTTAACCTCAGTTTGAGCGTTGTTCTTGCGCGGAAGATCGGAATCTATGGCGTCGCCTGGGGAACGTCGATCGCAACCACGATCATTCATCTCATCTTCTGGCCGCGATATCTCAGACGGGAGTTGCACGTGCCGGTGAGAACCTACCTGTGGGAGGGATGGGGCAAGATTACGCTTTGCTCGATTCCATTTGCAGTGGTGTGCTACTTTGCGGACCGACACTGGCACCCCACTTCGATGGTGGTCTTTTTCGGGCAGATCCTGATCACATTGCCGGTGTACGCGGTTTGTTCGGTCTGGATCTTCAAGGATGAGTTGCGGCAGATGTGGTACGGCTGGCGGCGAACCGAGACCGTCTCTGTGTCGGATGTCTCTTTGGAGTAAAGCGACCACGACCGATCGACAACACCGTCTGGGGCCCGGTCCCGGGGAAGAAGCCTACCCCTTCGAGCGTGCGAGTTGTGCCTTCACGAAAGTGGCTCTACCCGTCCGTCCCCATTCTCCCGCTCCGGCGAAGGGAGTTCCCTGAAGATGTATCCTGCAACAAATTGCAGCCGTGCCCCGCGTGTGCGGTTGAAGCAGTGGGTAGTTTCATGAAGCTATGGAAGACACGCCGGGAAGACCCGTACCGCTACGATGGCAGCACCGGTGTGCGTGCGCTGCTGGCGGGGTAATGGCGCGCTCCTGGATTTCACTACACGTATTACCTGCGCAGAGTTGGCTACTACAGCGCCAGGAAACGCTCCTGGGGACTGCTTCCGTACCTCCATAGCCGGCTTCGGTTGAATCATTACCGGTTTCGTTACGGATTTGGAATCTCGCCCGCCACGAGCATCGGTCCCGAAGCCTATGTGAACTTTGATGTACCGGAGAAGTGGATTGTGCTTGGAAGTCCGGGAAAGCCTGTCTCTCAGGCGGGTTCCGAGCGCTACGTCAGAAACACGCTGGAAGGGGCCGAAACAGTCGGAAAGTGAATTGCCAGGTGGCTGTCTCGTCCGTGGAGAGTGCCTGATCTACATCTCCAGCGCAGCCCCTGAGGTGGCCTGACGCAAAACATGTTCATACACCTTGCGCGTTTGGATGGCGATGGACTGCCAGGTTCTGTCTCCATACTGCATCTCCCGGACACGCGCGGAGAAGGTCTGACGCAGCTCCGGCTGGTTGGCCAGAAGCAGGAGAGCCGCGGCGAGATGCTCTCGATCCTCAGGGTCGACCAGCAGGGCGTTCTCCTGGTCCGTGAGCAACTCCCGGAAGACCTTAAGGTCGCTGGCAACCATCGCCTTGCCCAGGGCTAATCCGGTGGCTAGCGCGCCGCTGGTGGTGACGGCGCGGTAAGGGTAGACCACGACATCCGCCGCGCGGTAGAGCGTCACGAGTTGCTCCGTGGTGATAAAGCGCAGATGGAGATGCACGCGCCGCAGGTCGAGTTGAAGTACCTGCTGATGGAGTTGATCCAGGAGCTCCGGGGATCCGGTTCCGGCGACGACCAGCCATGCATCCGATGAGGCCTGCTCCACCCGCTGCCACGCATCCAGGAGCAGATCGACGCCCTTGTAGGGGAAGAGAATTCCTTGAAACAGGAAGAGGGTCCGATCGGGCTCCGAGGGGAGGCTCTGAAGGATCTCTGCCGGTCCGGATGGTGAGATGTCGTAGAAGAAAGGGCCGTGCGGGATGACGTTGATCCTGGAAGCAGGGACCTGGAACTCGTTCTCCAGCCTGGCGGCAACGTGGTCGGAGTGGCAGATGATGGCGTCCACCTCGGCGTAAAGATCCAGGAAGAGGCTCTTGTAACGCTCGCCGGTGTCATGCGGCAAAAGATCGTGTACTGTCAGAACAATCTTTGTTCCCCGGCGCTGGAAGAAGCGCACAAACCACAGATCCATCGGAGCCCGGGAGCGCAACAGAGGCAGGAACTGAACATGGATGATCTCCGGCGGCGAGGCGATGAACCGCAGGGTGAGGGCGAAGAGATTGATGGTTGCTTCCAACAGCTTCAGCAGTCTGCGCGGAAGCTTCGGCAGGCGGAGTCCGCCAATGATGTTCAGTGGCCCGGGATCCAGGGGAACTCCGCGGGAGCGGAAGCAGTCGGGATCCAGATAGTACGTGATCGATCCAACGGTCAGAGCGACTCCCTGGTCGAGCAGGGCACGGGAGAGGTAGGCGGTGTAGTAGGGCACGATGGCCCAAAGGTCCATCATGAAGACTCGGTTGCCGGTGGCCGGGATGGGCCCGGCCATGGTCTCTCGGGGAAGGGATCCGGGCGTCTTTGTTCTGCCGTCTACAGGGGTCAAGCTTCCTCCGCGAGAGGTTTATCCTCCATCGAACCACCCGCCAGTGCCTGCTGGTAGACCTTGAGGGTATCCACCGTCATGCGCTCCGCCGAGAATTCGTTCGCGGTGATGGCTCTGGCGGCTGCTCCCATGCGGGTGCGCTCTTCAGCGTCCCGCATCAGACGGGACATGCCGGTGGCCAGAGCCTCCACGTTCTCCGGAGGGATCAGGATCCCGTTCTCCCCGCTGCGAATCGCCAGCGGGATCGCGCCGACGGATGCGGCCACCCAGGGAAGGGATGCGGCCATCCCCTCCAGGATCGCCATGGGCAGGCCTTCGAGACGGGAGGAGGAGACCATCAGGTCACAGGAGGCGAAGATGGCAGGCATGTCGGAGCGCTGGCCCAGAAGCTGGACAAGGTCTCCTACGGCCAACTCGGCGATGAGCCGCTCACACTCCGGGCGGTAGGGCCCCTCCCCGGCCATGATGTACCGGGCAGAAGGGAATCTGGAGCGAAGTTGAGCGATGGCGCGGAGGAAGATGTCCGGACCTTTGTCGCGGGTAAGACGTCCTACCCACCCCACGAGGAGCTTCGCGGAATCAGCAGCAGGGTCGGCGGTCCGGCCTGCCGTCGGGCCTGTCGGCAGCGTCGCCGGATTGTCGAAGCGGAGCGGCTGGGTTCCAGCGTTGGTGAAGGGACGGAGGTCAATCCCATTGCGGATGAAGTGGATGCGGCCGGCAGAGACGCCGGCGGCCAACAGCCGAGTCTGCACCTCGCCAGAGACGGCGATCACCGCCTGGTAGCTGCGCAGTACCTGGCGATCCACGGCTCCGTAGAGCCATACCAGCGGGTTGTCGTCGTACCAGGTGTGGCAGGTGGAGACCAGGGGCAGCCTCCTGGAGGACGGCGACCGGCGCATCGCCAGCCAAGCGTAGACATCGGCCTTGTAGCCGTGGGCGTGGATCACCTGGGCTCGCGTGGATGCGGCGAGGGAGCGGATGGCGGAAGGAACGGAGCGGTCGATCTGGCTGCGGCAGGGGATCCGGTGAGACTCGATACCCTCGGCCAGGGCCAGTTCGTGGAGCTGAAGATTCGGGTTGGAAGAGTTGGAAAAGACGCCCACAAGACTGGCATGCCCCTGCTGGTTCAGGGTTCGGGAGAGGTTCAGGATCACAGCCTCGGCACCGTACATGCCGCCGCTGGAGATCAGATGGAGGACTCTCATGGCCGTGGCGCTCCGGTTGGATCTGGTTTTGCATCAAGGTTTCGTCCAGGGGCTGGGTTCCCATCTAATGCTGGCTCCGGCTCCTCTTCCTGGCGATTGAGCGCGGCCCAAAGGCGGGCATACAGGCGATCGCCGAGGGTCCGCTTGATAACCGACTTCCAGCGGTCCTGGCGCTCCAGGCGCCGCAGGGCTCCACTGCCTGGATCCAGAAGATGCGCGAGGTCTGTCAGGCTGGTATTGCTGCGCAGGTTGAGCCGGCCGGCGAGGAAGGGAAGGTGCGCGGGCTCTGCGTGGGGCATTGAGGTGAAGACGTGCTCGTATCCGGAGGTCCGGCAGGCGGAGAGGACGCGCTGATTGAAGCGTCCTCCCGGGAGCGACATGGAGGTGATGGCTGTGCCGAGTCGGTCCTCCAAGGTCAGGCGAGCGGTCCTGAGTTCTTTCTCCAGGGCGGCATCGTCGCAGTGGGTCAGCAGGGTGTGGGACCAGCCGTGAGCCCCGATCCGCTGGCCGGTGGCGTGCAGAGCCTTGACCTGGCTCCAGTCCATGTAGCCGGTGCGCGAGCCCATCCAGCCAACGGTGAGGAAGAAGGTGGCTGTGAGGCTGCGGGCAGCCAGCGAGGGGAGAGCGAGTTCGTAGTTGGAGATATGCCCGTCGTCGAAGGTGATCTCCGGCCAAAGGCTGGTGCTGCCGCTCGCGGCCCGGAGACGCAGGAAGAGATCGGCGTGGGCTTCGAACTGCCGGTGCTCGATGACGTAGGAGTAGCTGCTCGGAGCGCCCCGCAACTCGTGGTAGAGGAAGAAGAGCCGGTTGGAGGATGCGGACACCTGGAAGCTCCCATGCGTCGGCGGGGGTCGATGCATCGCTGCACACGCCCTTTGCCTAGCCGATGGTTATGATTCTACGGGAGCCACCGGCCTATGGTTCGACGCCGACGGAGGTGGGGCGTGGACCTGCGCTGCGGGGAAGGCCACGGAGGTTGTGGGGGAAGGGGCGAATCGGTGCCTTCGCGGTCTGGGCGCCGGGAGAAGAGAGAGTTTGAGGCTCCGCGGGAAGGGGGTCCAGAGTCAGGTTCCGGGGGCGGAGAGGTGGAGTTGCGGGGGCCGGAAGGTGCGTGCTCCTGGCGCCCGCCGAAAGCCTGAAGGTCTCCTCCATGGTTTGAAGTGGCCTGTTGAATCAGGGGCTGAAGGTACACCCATGGGGAGAGCTGCATTACTAAAGTACGTAATATTTACAAATTGTACTAAATATCTCTCATGTAGTCCGCGGACGCAGCCGATAAGCCCAGTAAAGCAAAAGGGGGCGAGCGGTGCTGGCTACGTTTGGGGTGGGTCTTTCCTTGAGTGCGCGGACAGGGGTGGCAACTGCGCGAACGGACGAGCAACCTGCGCCTGGCCCCAGGCGACAGGAGACCTGGGCTGGAGTGATGGGATCCGGGAACGTGGCTGCTTCTCCAGTGAAGCCGACGTCCGACCTTCCGCACTGGTTGCACACCTGTTCCCGCCCTGACAGAACCTGCGATGTGGCGGGCAGGATGGTCGTGTCTTTGAGACTTGTTCTGGGTCTGTTGAGCGTACTGCTGGCTGTTCCGTTGGCTGCGCAGACAGTCTTGTCCACCGCCAGCGTGGGAACCTCGCCCTTCGCCCTGGCGGTGAATCCTGTGACCGGCCAGGTCTATGTCGCCAATACGGGCAGCGATACGGTGTCCGTGATCGATGGCGCGAGGGATACGGTGACGGCTACGGTGACGGTGGGTAGCCAGCCGGTGGCGTTGGCGGTGAATCCTGTGACGAACCAGATCTATGTTGCCAACAACAGCAGCGGGAGCGTCAGCAGTACGGTCTCGGTGATCGACGGGGTTACGAACTCGGTGATCGCTACGCTGAGTGTGGGGGGAGAACCCTTTGCGTTGGCGGTGAATCCTGTGACCAACCGGATCTATGTGGCGAACTACAGCAGCAACACGGTTTCGGTGATTGACGGGGCAGCAGATACGGTGGCGTCGGTCCCGGTCGGGATCAATCCGTATGCGCTGGCGGTGAATCCTGTGACCAACCAGATCTACGTTGCCGATCCGGGAAGTAACGCAGTTTCGGTGATCGATGGAGCCAGCAATGAGGTGACGTCGGTCGCCGTGGGGAGCGACCCGGTGGCGCTGGCGGTGAATCCTGTGACCAACCGGATCTACGTAGCCAATGAAGGAGGCGACACCGTTTCGGTGGTCGACGGAGCCAGCAACGCCGTTACTGCATTGACGGCGGGGAGTGCGCCGGATGCGTTGGCGGTGAATCCTGTGACCAATCAGATCTATGTTGCTGATGCGGGAGCAGCGGCGGTTTCGGTGATCGACGGGGCCAGCAACGCCGTGACCCAGGTGACAGTGGGGAGTGTGGGGAGTTACCCCGTGGCGCTGGCATTGAACGCGGTGACCAACCAGATCGATGTGGCTAATCAGGATGGTGGTACGGTGGCGGTGATCGACGGCGCCACGAATACAGTGACTGCAGTGACGGTGGGGATTGAACCCTCTGCGTTGGCGGTCGATCCCGTGAGCAACCAGATCTTTGCCACGAATCTTTCCAGCGGCACGGTTTCGGTGATCGGTGGAGCGGTGAACAGAGTCCGCACCGTGACGGTGGGGAGCAGCCCGGTAGCGGCTGCGGTGAATCCTGTGACCAACCAGATCTACGTGGCCGACGCTGCGGACGATACCTTGTCGGTGATCAACGGGACAAGCAACACGGTGGCATCCACTGTGAGTGTGGGGAGCAGTCCCGTTGCCGTGGCGGTGAATCCGGTAACCAACCAGATTTACGTGGCCAACCGCGGGAGCAATACGGTTTCGGTGATCGGTGGGGCCACAAACTCCGTTGCCTCCACGGTGAGTGTCGGCAGCAATCCGGTCGCGCTGGCCGTTGATCCGGTGACCGATCAGGCCTACGTGGTCAACAGCGACGGGAATACGGTCTCGGTGATCGATGGGGGCGGCAACGCTGTGACATCGGTGAGTGTGGGGGCGGATCCGGTCGCGATCGCTGTAAACCCGGTGACGAACCAGATCTACGTGGCCAACGCGGGCAGCGGTACCGTTTCGGTGATCAGCGGAGCCACGAACTCTGTGACCGCCACGGTGAGTGTGGGGGCGGATCCGGTCGCGATATGCGTGGATCCAGTAGCGAATCAGGTCTACGTGACGAACAGCGCAGGCGGTTCGGTCTCGGTGATCAGTGGGGCGACGGGCACGGTTACCGCAACGGTGAGTGTTGGAAGCGATCCGTTGGCGCTGGTTATGGATCGGATGACGGATGAAGTCTACGTGGTAAATGCAGGTGACGGTACGATCTCCGTGATCAGCGCGGCGATTGACTCGGTGGTCACCACGGTGAGTGTGGGCAGCAACCCCGCAGATCTAACCGTCGATCCGGTGAGCGACCAGATCTATGTGGCCAACCGTGATAGCAATACAGTTGCGGTGATCGACGGAGCCTCGAATACTGTCACGATGGTGAATGTGGGCAGCAGTCCGTCCGCGCTGACCGTGGATCCGGTGACGAATCAGATTTACATAGCCGATGCGGGAGGCAGCAGCGTCTCGGTGATTGATGCGGATGGTACGGATGGCGGGCAGAGTGTGCCGCTTGCGGTCAGCGTCGCAGCTCCATCGGCATCTACGGACCCACTGACGGTGGCACTACCAAACCCAACTACAGGGACTCCGTTTCTTACCGCGAACGACGCACCGGTGCTTACGGCCACGGTGAGCAGCGAGTACACCACATCGAGCGCTTATGCCAACGACGCGCAGACACCTTCGCCTGTGAATCCGACGCCTACGGCGCTGTACTACCAGGTGGATGGAGGCGGCGGAGGATGGGGCCAGGCAACCCTGAGCCAGACGAACTCGAGCAGCGCCTCCGGGACGTCAGCGGTGTTCAGCATTCCCCTTACGGAGCAGAGTGTTGGTGTGCATACCCTCTACCTCTATGCGGCCTACGGGGACGAAGGCGTTTCGGACAGTTCCGGGCGCGGCAGCGGAAACTCTCCGGAGATCAGCAACCTGAACGGATTCACCTATGCGGTGGCGCCGGGGCCTACCACCACCACGCTGACCGCGGAGATCAACCCTCAACAGCCGAACCAGGCGGTAACGTTTACGGCGACGGTAGCGAGTTTCATCGCGGGGGGATCCACTCCCACTGGTTCCGTCTCTTTTTATGACTCGATCACAGGTCCGGCGGTGCTGCTGGGCGAAGGGAGTCTTAACGTCTCCGGCAGCGACGCTGTGGCGACCCTGCAGGCGAGCTTTGCGGCGCAGGGGAAGCATCCGATCACGGCGGTATACGCTGGCGATGCCAGCCATGCCGGCAGTACCGGAAGTCTGACCGAGGTGATTTCGGATCTGGTTGCGTCGCAGTCGGTCGCCTCAACCAGGTTGACCCAGGACGTTGCCGCAACTCCTTTTACTCCGGTGACGGTCAGTGGGGGCGTTGCTCCGCTGAGTTATAGTGTTTCGCCTGCGCTGCCTGCCGGGTTGGTGTTCAATACCGGCACAGGCGCGATCAGTGGCACGCCGACGCAAGTGAGCACGGCAACGACGTACACGGTGACGGTGACGGATGCGAATGGAGCGACAGCTGCGGCGAGCTTCAGCCTGACAGTGGATAGCACGGTGACGGCCGTGACTGCGATAGCTTCGACGACGCTGACGGCGGGCCATGCGAGTACATCGTTTACGCCGGTGACGGTCACTGGGGGCGTTGCTCCGCTGAGTTACCGTGTTTCGCCCGCGCTGCCTGCGGGGTTGGTGTTCAATACCGGCACGGGCGCGGTCAGTGGCACGCCGACGCAAGCGAGCACGGCAACGACGTACACGGTGACGGTGACGGATGCGAATGGGGCGACGGCTACAGCGAGCTTCAGCCTGACAGTGGATAGCACGGTGACGGCCGTGACCGCGTCTGCGTCAACGACACTGACGTTCTACCAGACAGCGACTTCCTATTCCCCGGTGACGGGCAGTGGAGGTGTTGCTCCGCTGAGTTACAGTGTTTCACCCGCGCTGCCTGCGGGGTTGGTGTTTACCAGCAGCACAGGAGCGATCACGGGCGCACCCGCGCAGACCATCTCGGCGACGACCTATACCGTGACGGTGACCGACGCCGATGGAGCGACGGCCACAGCGGGGTTCAACCTGACGGTTGCCCGGCAGCCATCCCTGACAACCGTAAGCGTTAGCGCGACCTCCGTCGCTCCGGGGCAGACGGTAACGCTGACCGCAACCGTAGCGGGGACGATCACAGGAACGCCAGAGGCTCCGAGCGGAACGGTCACGTTCTCTGATAATGGGACCGTCTTGTCCAGCCAGCCGATGAACTCCGGCGTAGCCCAGTTCGTGACGTCGCTACCTGCGGGCAGCAATAATGAGATCACGGCGCAGTATAGCGGCGACGCCAACTTTCTGGGCGGGGGTTCAAGCAACAGTGCCAGTGTAGCCGTGTCGACACTTGGTTTTACCTTTACGAACGCAGGGGCCGGCGCCTCCACGGTGGCCTCTGGAAGTTCTACGAGCTACAGCTTCAGTCTGTCCCCCCTCTATGAAAACAGCTACCCTGGGCCGGTAAGCTTCAGCGTGGCAGGACTTCCCACGGGTGCGACGAGCAGCTTTACCCCAGACTCGATTGCCGTTGGAGGCGGATCCGCCGCGGTGGCCCTGACGATTCAAACGGCAACGGCGACCGCCCAGAACGGCAGCCCCATCAAAATGGGGCGTTCCCTTGGAGGCGGGATTACTTTGTCTCTCCTGCTCCTGCCCTTCCTTGGCATGCGTCAACGGCGGGAGCAGATACGGGACAGGCTCGGCCGAATGTCGCTTTTCCTGGTGCTGGCCGCTGGGCTGGTGGCGGCGATCTCCGGCTGTGGAGTCCAGCAAAGCCTGGCGATCCAGAACTCCCAATCCAACAACTCCCAGACCAATACGCTGACGGTGACTGCGACCAGCGGCGCCGTGCAGAAGAGCCAGACGGTTGAACTCACCGTGCAATAGGGCGATCTTCCCGAAAACCAGCACGGTGCCTTCCTCGATCCCTATTTTCTATCGCTGAAGTGTAACGGATGTCCCGGGACAGCTTGGAAAGAACGTCGTGAGTCTGCACAGGAACGAATCAAGATGTGGGGTGCCCGGAGTTATGGCATTTTCGGTGTTGATGGGTATCTCGAAGCGGGCTTGCAGTGGCGTTTTCATTGGGGGAAAACGCCCATCGAAGTCGAGTCGCCCTCTACACTTACACCGAAACTGCCTTAGGGAGATGGTTGGGTTATTCTGCGGCCCCATACCTGAAAAAGCGAGAGGTCGTTTACCTGCACCTGTTGTTGAGGGAAGGGCAGGTGGGAGCACTGGTTCTGTTCTGCCTGGGTGAACGCCTACGACGTTCGGGCGGCGCCTTCCGTGGATCTTTTTGTCGACCGGCTTAGTCCCCATGGCCACCAGTTCCAGTCGCCGGCGACACGGAGCAGGGCAGGGCCGATGACCATGCGGACCAGGGTTGCATCCAGGAAGACGGCGACGGCCAGAGTGAAGCCGATCATCTTGACCACCAGAAAGCTGCCGAGGGTGAAGGCGATGAAGACCGCGATCATGATGGCGGCGGCGCTGGTGATCAATCCGGCGGTCTGGGCCATGCCCTCGGGGATGGCCTCCAACTCCGTGAAGCCATTGCGGCGGGCTTCCAGAACCCGCGCCACCAGGAAGACCTCATAGTCCATGCTGAGACCGAAGACGATGGCGAAGGTCACAATGGGGACCAGGGGAAAGACGCTGCCGGTTCCTGCAGCAACGCCCAGCAGTTGACAGCCGTAACCGCGTTGGAAGACCAGGACAAGGGCTCCGAAGGAGGCGGCAACAGTGAGCAGGTTGAGCAGGATCGCCTTGATGGCGGCACAGAGCGCACGAAAGCCGAAGAGCAGAGCCAGCAGCGTGGCCACGACCACCATGGTGGTGACCGGGACCATGTGGCGCGCGACGATCGTCTGGTAGTCGGCGTTCAGAGCGGGGATTCCGCCGGCCAGAAGGGTTGCATCGGGTACGCCGGTCAGTGCGGGAGCTCCGATTGTGCGTATCTCGCGTATCCAATTCACCTGCCCGCGCAGCGAGATGGAGTCTTTGGGCAGAACTTCAACGAAGGCGGCATGATCATCATTGCTGAGCAGGGTGTGCCGGGTCTGGCGCGAAAGGTTGTCCAGGTAGGAGCGGTTACCGTCGGTGAGGGTAGTGATGGAGAGAACGCGGGCGCACCGAGGGTCAGCGGCCAGGCTGTTGGAGAGGCGATTGATCGCACTCCAGCCGGCGTCGGAGCCGGTGATGGACTCAGAGGGTAGATCGACGATCAGGCGGATGGACTCCACCACACCGGAGCGCCCCATCTGTTGCAGAGACTCCAGCGCTTGAACCGACTCGGCTCCGGCTGGTAACCAGTCTCCACGGGGCAGGCTGGTGTCCATGCGCGTGGCCTGGTAGGCCAGCAGCAGCAGAGGCGTGCCAGCGAGCATGATGGCCAGCCATGGGTGGGCGACGATTCGCCGTCCCCACCTGCGCCAGCGAACACCGATGCGCCGCGCGCGATGCTCGTCGAGTTCAGGGGTGAAGGGCAGCCGGCCAGCGTTAATCCGGGGACCCAGCAGAGCCAGAAGAGAGGGGACGACGGTGTTGGCCAGCAGCACGCTGACGCCGGCAACCAGAAATCCGGCCAGACCGATCGAGCGGATCTCGCTGATGGGTACGGTCAGCAGGGCCAGAAAACCGATAGCTACGGTGGAGGCGGAGATCAGCAGGGTGCGACCTGCGCGGCGCGCGGCGACCTGCGCGGCCACGGCTCCGTCATGGCCGGCGGCGATCGCCTCGCGGAACCGGCTGACCATCAGAAGGGTGTAGTCGATGCCCAGCCCCAGACCCAGCATGGTGGCCAGGTTCTGGATCAGGATGGAGAGATGGAAGTGTCCGGCCAGGGCCCCAGAGATTGCCATGGTGGCGGCGATTGCCAGTTGGCCGACAGCGATCGGAATCAGCGCGGCCACCAGGCTGCCGAAGGCCAACAGAAGCAGCGCCAGGGTGGCGGGAATCACCAGGTTCTCCCCGTGGTGCACATCATCGGCGCTGGCGCGGCGAAGGTCGAAGTTGAGCGGGATCTCGCCGGTCAGTTGCAGTTTGACCTTGGGGTAGGAGCCTCTCAGTTGCGCTTCCAATTCATGGGCGCACTGATGCAGGCCGGGGATCAGCGACTCCACCGGGCCGGAGTTCGAGTCCAGCCCGATGAGGACGAAGCTGCCGCCGCCCTCGCCCAGAAACATGGAGTCGCGCAACTGGAGATAGGAGACCACGGCGGAGACACCCGGCTGGTCCTGAAGGGTGGAGACGATGGTGCTCAGTGCCTGCTCGCCTGCCGGCGAGTTCGCCGGAGGCAGACCCTCGATCACCAGAACAACGCGATTGACGAAGGGCGAGTGAAAGTCACTGACAAGTTTCTGATTAACCGTTTCAGCTTGGCTGCCTTCGACGCGTGTTGCCGTCTCCAGGTGGCGCGCAGCGTGGAAAGAAGCTGGAAGTAGAGCGAGAACCGCGGCAAGAACGATCCCGGAGCCCCAGAAACGACGTACTTTCGAGCGATTCATATCCACTTTCACGCGCATTGAAAAGAGCCTTCAAGGCGAGGCTCCCGATCTCCCTTGAGATGAGACGTCCGCTGGGTGAAACTCTAAACCCGAGTACGGGCTGACGCCACTGGACGGTTCCGGTCGCTACGGTGAGATTGTATCCTCTCACCATCGTCTATGGGTCTCTGCTAGAGTGATCGCAGCCGCTGTCGGCGAAGGAGGTCTTATTCTACGCATCGTTGCTCTTGGACTCTTTGCCGCTGTACAGGTTGGATCCGGGGATCCAAGGGTAGGCTCCTGGGCGCTCGAGTCGGCTCTGGTAACCCTGACGCCTCCGAACCGGTTGTCGATTACGCGCGCCGGAGACCGGGAGCATGTGGTGATTTCCGGGGAGAGGCAGGTTGACTTTGCGGCGAACGCCAGGGGGAAGGAGACCCCGGTGGCGGGCAATCCGCTCTTCGACCAGATCGAGATGCATCGGATGGGAGAAAAGCACGTGGTGGTGACGGAGAAGAAGGACGGTGCGGTGGTAGCGACTGTGGATGATCAGTTGTCGAAGGATGGCAAGGAGCTTACGGTAACCACCAGCAGCCAGGGGCAGGAGGATGCCAGCGGGGGAGAACAGAGTGATCGGATTACGGTGTGGACGCGCAGCGGAGGCGCCAGGCGAGTCGGAGACCCCTTCGCTGGCCAGTGGACACAGGAGATGAGCCGGACGCTGATGCGGCAAGGGCTGGAACTGAAGATAGAACCGGACGGTAGAGGAGGGGTACGCTTCTCCGGGGGCTTTCGCTATGACGCGCGCCTGGATGGCCGGCAGTACGATCTGCAGAACTCGCGCAATGATACTGTGCAACTGTCCCTGGTAAACCCGCGCACGGTGGATGCGCTCTATCGCCGCGACGGCCAGGTGACCGAGAAGGCTCGCTATGTTGTCTCCGTGGATGGACGCCAGATGACGATGACCGACGAAGGGACGCTCCAGACCGGACAACACCTCGCAGAGACGCTGGTCTTCCGCAAGAAGTAACTCGCCGGCGATTCTGAGCAGTAACTCGCCGCGAACGCCGCCTGTTCCTGATCGAAAGGGGGCGACCGTGCTGGGTAATGCTCACCGTACACATATTCGTGCACATTTACGCCCACAGCGGGTGGTGGGGAGTTGGAGTTCGAGTGGGATGAAGACAAGGTAACGAACAATTCAACCAGGCAACGAGTCTTGTTTCTGACTGCCGCTGAAATCTTCGCCAACGAAATTCTGGAGTGGATCGGCGACCGGGAGGAACCGGCTATGTGCTGTATTTGCAACTGACGGACGAAGGCAAAAGCAAGGACAAAATCCTTCCTGATAAGGCAAGGACAAAGATCTCTTAACCGAAATGAAAAGCGTCGACCCATTCGAAGGCAGGGTCAGCCGCAGCCGGGGGCAAGCACGAAGGAGAAGCCTCGAGCGCTCTCTGCGACAGGCTCAGCCGGGCTCGCGACCCTAGTCCGAGGCAGCTACCGACGGATCATGACCATGCGGTTTCGACCGGCGAATCAACAGATGGATCAATCGTCGTCTATGCCGCTTCTGCTGCGGCCCGCCCTGCCATGGAAAAAATCAAGAAGCACCCTCTGCCCGGAGCAATGACGGGGCCACTCCATAATCAGAGCACCTCCGCCCAGCGGGGTGAGGCGGCGAAGGCTGCGTGGATCAGACCGACGTGAGAGTAGGTCTGGGGGAAGTTGCCCCACATGCGTCTCTCTGTGGGATCATAGTCCTCGGCCAGAAGCCCGAGCGGCGATAGCGTGGCGTAGATTCGCTTGAAGAGCGCTCTGGCGTCGGCATTCCTCCCAATCGCGGCCAAAGCCTCAATCAGCCAGAAGGTGCAGATTACGAAGGCTACCGACGGCTTGCCGAATCCATCGTTCAGGCTGTAGCGCTGCAGCCAGTCGCCCAGCGCCAGATCCTTATGGATCTTCTCGATGGTGCTGACTATCCTTGGATCGCCGGGAGGGAGAAAGCGCAACTGAACCATCTGCAGCAGCGAAGCATCCAGATCCTCTCCACCGTAGTGGCCTACAAAGCTGTTCAGGTTCTTGTTCCAGGACTTCGCAAGGACCTCGGCATGGATACGTCCGGCGGCCGCGTGAAACTCCGCGGCGTGTTCGGGCGCATACTGATCCGCGATATTGCCCATGCGGTCTGCCGCGGCCCAGCACATGAGATTCGAGAAGGTCTGTGGCTTCCACTCCGTGCGGTACTCCCAGATGCCGGCGTCCGGCTTGCCGGCCACTGAGATCGCCTTGCGCGCCAGTCCTTCCATCAACTGCAACGCCGCGGGCGAGCGCTCCGCGCTCATGCGTTCGTCGAGGAAGATCGGCGATAACGCCATGACCATCTCACCGTAGATGTCGTTCTGGGAGTGCAGCGCTGCACCGTTCCCGATACGTACCGGCTTGATGCCATTGTAGCCGGCCCAGTGCTCGAGGATAGACTCCTG
>JAJZDM010000054.1 GCA_021806005.1 Acidobacteriota bacterium
ACCTGATCGATGATTGCCGCGCGTTCAGCCTGGCAGACATTGACGGCGACGGGCGGCTCGAAGTGATCTTCAAAAACCGCACGGGGCCTCAGGTAAGGATTCTGCGGAATGACCTTGAGGGCCTTCCATCCGCGCTGGCTGTTCGCCTCCATGGGGTGCGGAGCAACCGCGATGCCATCGGGGCCAGCGTCACAGTGCAAGCGGGAGGTATGCGTCAGACCAAGTTCGTCGCAGCCGGTTCCGGCTTTGCATCCCAGCACACACGGGAGCTGTTTTTCGGACTCGGCGATTGGAAGGGCGAACTCTCGATCGAGGTTAGGTGGCCCTCTGGAGTTGTCGACCGTCACGAACATGTTGCGTCGCGCGGGCGCATCAGGCTCAAAGAGGGCTCTTCCTCGTGCGAGGTCAAGCCGTTCTCGCCTTCGCTGCGTCCCAGCGCAGTGACGGCCGCTGCAAGAGCGCCTTCCGCGGAGGGTGCGACGATTCGCACCTGGCTGATCCAGCCACTGGTTGTTCCGGATCTCACGCTCAGGGATTTATCCGGTCAGCCACGCAGTCTTACTGCTCTGCGCGGCCGACCCGTTCTGGTGACATTCCTCCGATCTGGTTGCGACGGAAGTCTTCGTCAGACGCGCGCGCTCCTCTCCGGCCTGCAGACGTTATCTGCGGCAGGGATTGAGCTGTTTGTTGTCGCCATGACAGACGCTCAGGATGCCGCGTCCCCAACTTCGTCGATCGATGCCGACCTGCCTCCCGATACGCTGGAACTGCCGGTGGCTGTTGCCAACCAACATACGGCCGGTGCGTGGAACATTCAGTTTCGCTACCTCTTCGATCGACGTCGCGACATGCCCATTCCGGCATCCTTTCTATTGAACGGAAACGGAGAATGCATCTGCGTTTATCAGGGCGTGATCCTGCCAGCCCAGGTAGCTGGAGACCTGATCTCTGCGCCGCAAAACCCTGAACAGCGCATGGCTCGCGCCCTTCCATTCTCGGGTCCATATTATGGACCGCCGATGGCGCACGACTATCTTTCCTTCGGCATTGCGTTTGCGCAGGCCGGGTTCGAGCCCCAGGCGCAAAAGGCCTTTCAACAAGCCATTGCGGCCGATCCCGGCCTGGAGGTGGCCTGGTTCAATTTGGGCACCAGCTTTCTGCACTCAAAAGATTATGGGGAGGCATGCCGCTGCCTCACCGAGGCAGTGCGTCTCGACTCCGGCGATTCAGACGCATGGAACAACCTAGGCTCGGCGTTCGGCGCGCAGAGCAGGTATGAGGATGCACTCAATGCATTTCGTCGTGCTGTGTTTGCGGACCCACACCACGCAAACGCGGTGAGCAATATGATGCGCATTTACGAATACCAGGCGCGGCCCACTGACGCCGAACGCACTCTCCGCGCGCTCATCATTCAGGCTCCGGGTATTGCCCAGCTCCATCTCGAACTTTCTTTGACACTCGTTGCTCAAAACGAGTGGGAGCAAGCGCGCGGCGAACTGGAAACTGCGGTTCGGCTTGACCCGCACAACCCCGATGCGTTGAACAATTTGGGCGCTGTACTGCTCCATCTTGGTTTTCCCTCCGAGGCACTCGAGCGCTTCAGGCAATGCCGCAAGGTGGCTCCGGACTTCAGCCGTGCAGTTATTAATGTCGCGCTGGTGCAGCAGCGGATGGGAGATTTCGCACAGGCGAGGCAGACGCTGCGTGAGTTTCTTGTAACACATCCCAACGATGCTGACATACGCGCGGCGCTCGATCGGATGGGCCCCTCATGAAACTCCACTCCTCTCGACAGATTTTCGTCTTTTTGTTGTATTCCATCGCCGCTGGCTGCATGGCCCTGACGTCGCAGGCTATCGAGCCAGGTATGGTGACAGGCCAAGCTTCGTCGCTCTCGAGCAACTCGAATGGACTCAAGCAGGAGGCTCCGACAGCCGCGACTGCCGAACATTCCGCGCGGCCCTTGAGCTTTCAAACCTCGGGGATGCGCGGCGTCATCGATGAGGGAGGCTATTCCGCATCCACTACCGGCGTTGCGGACACCCTCGTGCTTGAGATGTCGTCGATGCTAGCGATACCACCACCCGTCGAGGGTGGCGTTGTAGGCTCCTCGCCATGTACTGGCGAAGCCCGCATCTTTGCGAGCGGGCTACAGATGCTGAGCGATGGCTCTATCTCAGCAGCGGAACAGGTCTTTGATAAAGGCGTCTTACAACATGCCCGGTCCATACCGTTGCGCATCGGCGCCGGGGTTTCAGCGACCCTACAAGGGAAGGCTGACCTTGGCGTCGAGCAGTTTCTCGACGCCGCGGACATCGACCCTGCGGATGGGCGACTCTATCCGTTCCTCGCAGCGGTTTCACCGGCGAGCGTTGCTCTTCGCTCACGCGTACTGTCCGCAGCGGCGCGCTATCTGGCCCGCGAACCGGATAGCGCAGAAGCAAACTACTTCGATGCGCTTATGCTCTCTCGTCCGGTCGAAAACGACCCGAACGCCGCTGGAGTCAGCGTTCGAATCGAGACCCTGTGCCGACACGCGTTGAAGCTCGACCCTTCCCTGGCTGCCGCGCATCTTCTGCTTGGTCGTACGTTTTCGCGACGTCGCGATTACCTCACAGCGATCATCGAGTACCGGACGGCGCTCAGCCTCCAACCGGCGCTTGCGGAGGCATACTATCCCCTGGCCAGAGCGTATTACTCTACGCGACAGCCGGCAGAGGGTAAACGCGCGATGGAGCGATTTCTTGCCTGGAGAGCTGTGACGCCTAACGGAGACATGGCCTACGCACTTGCGAGGTTTTCTTCGCTGACGCAACGCAACACTGGCAGCCTGAGCGTACCTGCGTGCGATCCTGGGGCGCTCAAGCCGTGACGTGAAGATCGAATGAGGGTCTACTCGCAGGGCGGGGTGTTGCTCTTGAGCGCCGCATTCACGCCGGGCAGGGCGAACGCGTCCCAACCCCTGGGGTGCAGCACGTCGTAGTCGCGCATGCGCATGAACCGCGCCTTAGAATAGCCGATGGCATAGTTGCGCACGTGCCCCATGTGCAACTGGCCACTGGGTACGGCAGCATCTCCAGGCAGTACAACTTGGCCTTGCCGCTGGTATGGGGTTCGGCTGCATACAGATCGGTCTGGGCATCCCACTGGGCCTGCCAGCACGGTTCGATCTCGTCGGGGCTGTAACGCTGGGGTTCGTTCCGGTCTGCGCCGCTCTTCGTGGCGTCCATCGTCCTCGCCTCGTCCATAACCTCATTGTCAAGAAGTTTCTGCGGCGCGATCGCACAACCGGCCGCCAGTCACACGAGGCAACCCGGATCACCTCAACTCCACTGGCGTACCCGACTCTCCCGACGCCGAAGGCTGCGCAGGTCCCACCGCGTTCCCCGCGGGCGAAGGCCCATGGTTGGTCACAACCGGAGGCCGGTGCTGGAGAGGATCTTCCGCGTCCCGGTTCCCTGGGGTCACGGAGTGATACACGAAGCAACCTCGATCCTCCCCGGGCTACGTCTTATAGGGGCAGGAGCCCGTGCGCTCGTGAGATCTTCTCGCATGGCGAACGTCGTGCTCTATGATGAGAAGGCTTCCTCAGAACCAACTTGAGAGGAACGTGGAGGATCCATGCGCCTTCGCCAGAACTTTCCCTGCTTCGTCCGCCTCACCCTGACTGCCGCCTTGGTCGTCGCCAGTCTCTCTTCCGCCCAGGCACAGGGATCCGACCACTACCGGATGCTTCATCACCTGGCACGGGCCCGAACGGATAAAGGGAAGATCGAGGGCGTCTACGAACTCGACCGGACGGTGCGCGCCTTTCTGGGCATTCCCTACGCCGCGCCACCCGTGGGTAAACTGCGCTGGAAACCGCCGCAGCCCCATCGCAAGTGGTTCGTCCGCTCCGCCACCACCTTCGGACCACACTGCATCCAGTTTGGCGCCTTTCCAGACATGATCTTCCGCGACCCAGGAGCCAGTGAAGACTGCCTGACCCTGAACGTCTGGACCCCCAGCGGCGCAAAACCCGGCAGCCTTCCGGTGATGGTGTGGATCTACGGCGGCGGGTTTGCCACCGGCGGAACCTCTGAGGCGCGACAAGACGGAGAGTTCCTCGCCAAACGCAACGTGGTGGTGGTCTCCATGAACTACCGCCTGGGGATGCTTGGCTTCCTCGCGCTGCGCTCGCTCGCCGACGAGTCTCCCCAGCACGCGGCGGGCAACTACGGCCTGCTCGATCAGGCGGCAGCCCTGGCTTGGGTCCGCCGCAACATCTCTGGCTTTGGAGGCGACCCGAATAACATCACGCTGTTTGGCGAATCGGCTGGGTCCTTCTCGGTGAGCGCCCAGATGGCCTCGCCGCTCTCAAAAGACATGCTGGCCCAGGCGATCGGCGAGAGCGGCGCCGGCTTCTTCAGCTCCGGACTTCCCTGGGATCCGCTGAAGAGCCGCGAGGTCAGCGACGCGACCCTGGTGAAGAGGTACCTGGGCACGGATGACCTGGCGGCGCTGCGAAAGATCCCCGCCGAAACCCTGGCCAACACAGCAGCCTTCCGCAACTTTGACGCCTTTCCTCCGGACATCGACGGCTACTTTCTGCCAGCGAGCCTTCCCAGCATCTATGCTGCCGGTGAAGAAGCCCACATCCCACTGCTGGCCGGCTGGAACGCCGATGAGGTCCGAGGGATGGTCCTTTTCGCCGCTGTTCCTGTCACCACCTTCAGCTTCACGGCCACGGCGCACCAGCAGTTTGGCGTCCAGGCAGACCAGTTCCTTGTCCTTTATCCCGCCGCCAACGATCCACAGGCCGTGCAATCTGCCGGCGACTTCGCCGGAGACCGCTTCATCGCCTACTCCACCTGGCGCTGGCTGGAGGCTCATGTGGCCACTGGCGAGGCTCCCACCTACCGCTACCGCTTTGACCTTCCCTCCCCCACAGATCCGCACCATCACGCCGGCTCGGGAGCCTTCCACTCCGACGACATCGAGTACGTCTTCGGCACGCTGGACTCACGTGCGGGAACCCACTGGCGGCCTCAGGACCGCGCACTCTCTGACCTGATGCAGCAGTACTGGACCAACTTTGCCCGCAACGGCAACCCCAACGCACCTGACCTTCCGCAATGGCCCACCTACCAGGCTCAGACCGACTGGCAGGTAATGCACCTCAACTCCGACTCGGAGGCCCAACCGGACGCCCAGCGCGCTCGTTATCTCTTTCTGGATAGCGTATGGGGCAGGAGCCCTTCAAACAGCCGGGGAGGGCCCCCGGGAAGCAACGCTTCCAATCCTCCCGCAAACAAGTAGCCGGTCCCCGAGCAACCGCGCACGCATGCAGCGGAAGACATTCCTGTCCGCTCACGCCTGTCCTCCGCTCGCTCGCTCTCGCCCAGACTCTCTCAACTGGCTGAGAGCGAGCGCAGCGCCATCACATTGCGCAACTCATCGCCCGTCTCCTCGACCGGAGTCTCAGCGATAAACGCCGCCTGTTCAAAACGAACATCGTGCATCAGCCGCTGGAACGCCGCCGCCCCGATAGTCCCCTCGCCGATATGCTCATGGCGGTCCAATCTGGAGCCCATGGGGGCCTTGGCATCATTGCAGTGCCATACCTTGACGGCATCAAAACCCACCGTCTCTCCCACCATGCGCATGGTCTCTTCATACCCCTCGGCAGAGACAATGTCATAGCCTGCCACGTGGATGTGGCAGGTATCCAGGCAGACCGCAACCGGAGCGCGTGACTGCAGAGCCTCCACCAACTCGGCCACCTGCTCCAGGCTCCCTCCCAGTGAGAACTCCGCTCCTGCGGTGTTCTCGATCAGGATGCGGAAGTTGTGATCCTGCCACTTCCATCCGCCGCCCAGCGTGCCCATGGCCCGCTCGATCCCCTCCTCCGCCAGCCGCAGCCCTTCTTCGCGGGTCAGCCCTTTCCAACTGCCCGGATGCAGGACCAGAAACTCCGCGCCGATAGCCAGCGCCCGCTCCACCTCACCGCGAAACGCTGCCACTGAATTCTCCCGCACGCTCTCGGTCTGGGAGCAGAGGTTAATCAGATAACTGGCGTGGACCACCACCGGGTTCACGTCCAGTTCCGCCCGCAACTGGCGCATCTTTACCGCGTCTTCTGGCTTTACTGCGGAGGGCTTCCACTGGCGGGGGCTGGAGGTAAAGATCTGGAAGGTATTGGCTCCAGCATCCACGGCCCGTTGCACTGCCGTAAAGATCCCACCACCGGTTCCCACATGGACGCCAATTCGTCTCTTTGCCATCGGTCCAGAGTACCGCAGCAGCCTGTTGCATGATTTAAACCTTTTCGGGGACACTGCCATCGCGCGGGTTTATGATGGAACGTGGAACGGTGCATCATGAAGGGCAGCAGAAAAATGGCGGTGTGGATGCTTCTGGTTGCGCTGCTTTGCAGTGCGCTTCCCGCATCTGCCTGCAGCCTGCTATCGGCTCGCACGCCGGGGATGCCGCCATGCTGCCGCAACATGGCGCCAGGTTGCTCCATGGGCTCCATGGTCACCAGCAGCCCGGGTGGTCAGAGCGGCCCGATGGCCTCCTGCTGCCAGATACACCGCGACGATACCGCCATCGTCGCTCCCAGATCGTCATTCCTGCCTGAGCACTCACAAACAACCCTCCTGCTTCATGGCGCTCCTGCGGAGTCTCCCAGAAACGCTGCTGACATCCGCTTGGGGGCCCGGGCGTATCTTCCTCCCGGCATTCCGCCCGGTGGGGGCTTCATTCTTCGCATCTAGAACCTCTTCCATAGCAGATGGAACCCGGGCTCCCGCCTGGGCTTCCGCATGCGCCCTCGCAAGCATTGCGGTGCTTTCATGCGCCGCCGCGAGGCGCGTCCGGCTCTTTCGCCGCGCACCCACTGGAGGAAGCGATGAAGTGTCTGATCGCTGCATGGTTCATTGCAGCTTTATCTACCTGGCCTGCCTTTGCACAGCCACCCGGCGACAACGATCCCTTGGCCGCCTTTGTCACGTTGTTCAACCTATCGCCAACCTCGACGCCACCGAACTCCGCTCATGCGCTTACGCTCCACCAGGCTGAGCAGATTGCGCTGACCCGAAACCCTGAGATCCAGGTCGCCGTCCGGCGCGTCGCCGCCATCCAGGCGCATCTTCCCGCCGCCGGTGCGCTCGAGGATCCCTCTGCCATGTATAGCGGCTGGGGCGTGCCGCTGGCCCAGCCCTGGAACTACAACGACGCGCAAAACATGTTCACCGTCAGCCAGGCGCTTCCCGGCCTCGGCAAGCGCGCTCTGCGCACCAGCGTGGCGCAGTCGGAGGTGGACGTGGCCAGAGCACAACTGGACCAGGTCCGCCTCGCAGTCCGGGTGCAGGTGCACAAGGCGTTCGACGATCTGCTGCTGGCCCAGGAAGAGATGCGGATTCACGATGAGCACATGCGCATCGCACGCCAGTCGATCCAGGCGGCGCGCATCCGGTACTCGGTTGGCACCGTCTCCCAGCAAGACATCCTCAAGGCAGAGGTGGCACTCACCGAACTCAGCGAGCACATGATCCGATTTGATCGCGACGCAGAGACCGCGCGTGCTCGCCTGAACACCCTGCTTGGACGCGATCCCGAGGCCCCGCTGACCGCGGGCGGCCAGTATGCGGTTCTGGCCACGCTGCCCTCGGCGCAGACTCTGGAGGATCTTGCGCTCTCCTCGCGGCCTGACCTGGTGGCCGCACAGGCGGCCGCGGAGAGCAGCCACAAACAGCAGTTGCTGGCGAAGAAAGCCTACACTCCCGACTTCGCAGTGACCGCCGGATACATGCTGATGCCCTACGGTTACAACATGCGCAACAGCTACCTGGTGGAAGGCTCGATGAACCTTCCCTGGCTGAATCGCCGCAAGCACGACGCCGAGATCGCCACGGCCACAGCGGAGGCCACGGCGCAGGACGCCGAACTGGCCAATCTCCGCAACCAGGCTCGCGGCACCATCGCCGAGCAACTGGCCGAGGCGCAGGCTGAGCAGCGCTTCGCCAGCCTCTATCACGACCGGCTTCTGCCCCAGGCTGAGGCCACCCTGCAGTCCAGCGTGATCGCCTACGAAAACAGCAAGACAGACTTTCTCAATCTGCTGGATAGCCAGATGACCGTCATCAACGCCGATCTCGCCTGGGTTCAGGCGGCCGAGGAGTTCGATGCACGCCTGGCCGACCTCGAAATGGCCACCGGAGCGACCATCGACCAGCTTCAGCAGCTCACGCCCAGCCCGTCTCAGCCACTCACACCGGAGGTACAACCGTGAAGACACGCACCTATCAGCTTGCCCTGGCAGCCGCCGTCTCAGCCTGCATTCTGCTCAGCGGCGCGCTCCTCCTGGTGCTGCGCCAGCATTCTGTGTGGCCCAGGTTCTGGACTCCATCTCCAGCGTCCGTGGAAGATCCGGTGATCGCGCGAGGGCCGCAGCCATCGGCCCAGACCGCGCCCTCGCGCTCCGCCATGACAACATCCCCACTGGCTCCCGAGCCACTTGCATCTCGGTTCCAGATTTCGCCGCAGCGTCTGCAGGAGATCGGCGTGACCACCGCGCCCGTCACCTTCACCGACCTGAAGGACGAGTTGGATGTCCCTGGCAACGTCGACGTGGATGAAGAGAAACTGGCCTATGTGCAGACCCGCTTCTCCGGATGGATTCAGGATGTCTACGCCAACGCGACCTACCAGTATGTGCGCAAGGGACAGCCGCTCTTCACCATCTACAGTCCGGACCTGGTCAGCAGCGAAGAGGAGTTTCTTCTGGCGCGGCAGAATCAAAAAACCTTCGCACCGGAGACCCACCCCGCGGCCGGCAAGCCCACCGGAACAGACAGCATGGCGACGTCGGAGGGAGACTGGCTGCTCCAGGCCGCTGCCGAGCGGCTGCGGCAGTTCGGCGTTCCGCCCCAGGCCATCACGGATCTGGAACAGAGCGGCAAGGTACAGCGCAACATGACGATCGATTCTCCGGCCTCCGGTTATATCACCGATTGGGAGGCTCTACCCAACGCCTACGCGCAGCCCCAGTCCCGGCTCTATACCATTGCCGATCTCTCCACCGTCTGGGTCTACGCCAACGTCTCTCAGGATGAGGTCAGCCGTCTGCGCCCCGGCGACCCCGGTCAGGTCACCGTGGATGCGTATCCGGGCCGGACCTTCCGGGGCCATATCGACCAGATCCTTCCCCAGGTGGACCCCGCCACACGCACCGTGCGCGTGCGTATGATCTTCTCCAATCCCGGTGTGGTGCTGAAACCTGGCATGTACGTCAACGTCAGGATTGACATCTCCCTCGGCCGGCAGTTGGTAGTACCCGCCTCCGCCATTCTGCAGACCGGAGAGAGGTCGATCGCCTTTGTCGATCTTGGACAGGGGTACATGGAACCGCGGGTCGTTCAGACCGGCCCGCAGGTCAACGACTCGGTGGTCATCCTCAGCGGCCTCAAGAACGGCGAACAGGTCGTCAGTTCGGCCAACTTTTTAGTGGACTCAGAGGCACAACTTCAGGCCCTCGCAGGTTTTTCACCCCCGCCGCCACCGCCGTCCACCGCCGCCGGTCCGGCTTCGGCCGCACAGGTGCAGATCGACCTCACGACCCAACCCTCCCCGATGCGCACGGGCACAGACGCTCTGCGCGTCAAGCTCACGGCTCCCGATGGAGAGCCGCTGTCCGGACCAGAGGCGGAAGGGTTGACCGTCACCGCCGCCTTGTTCCTTCCCGCCATGCCGGAGATGGGGATGGCAGCACAGCATCTCTCCGTCGCGCTCCAGAAAGGAGACGACGGCCTCTACCAGGGGACGGTGCAACTGCCCTCGGGCGGCGCCTGGCAGGCCGCCGTTGAGGTTCAACGTGGCGGCCGCACCCTCGCCACCCGGCAACTCCACCTCGACGTCACGGGAGGCATGGAATGATCTCGAAGATCATCGCCTGGTGCGCACGCAACCCCTTCCTGGTCTTCTCCAGCTCCATCTTCCTGGTGATCGCCGGAGTCTGGTGTTTCCAGCACATTCCCCTGGATGCGCTGCCCGACATCAGTGATGTGCAGGTGATCATTCACACCTCATGGGCGGGCGAACCACCCAATGTGATTGAAGATCAGGTCACCTACCCCATTGTTACCGCACTGCTCTCAGCTCCCAACGTCAACAGTGTACGGGCGCAGACCATGTTCGGAGACTCCTACGTCTTCGTCGTCTTCAAGGATGGAACCGATCTCTACTGGGCGCGCTCGCGCGTCCTCGAGTACCTTCAGCAGATTACGGGCAAGCTCCCCGCCGGGGTGCATCCGTCCATCGGGCCAGACGCCACCGGAGCCGACTGGGTCTACGAGTACGCCATCGTGGATCGCTCCCACACCCGCAGCCTGGCGGACCTGCGCACCCTGCAGGACTGGTATCTGCGCTACCAGCTCGAGACCGTGCCCGGGGTAGCCGAGGTCGCCAGCATCGGCGGATTCGTGCGCCAGTACCAGGTGAACCTCGACCCCAACAAGCTCTTCTCCTACGGTATCTCGGCCGCCACGGTCATCGACCGTGTACGGCAGAGCAGCAACGAAGTTGGCGGAGACGTACTGGAGGCCAACGGGGCCGAGTACATGATTCGCGGCCTCGGCTACCTCAGATCGCTCTCTGACCTGGAGAACGTTCCGGTAGCCACCAGAAACGGCACGCCCGTACTGGTGAAGGATCTGGGCACGGTCACCTTCGGTCCAGACGTGCGCCGTGGCGCCGCCGAGTGGCAGGGCGAAGGAGAGACCGTCGGCGGCATCGTCGTCATGCGTTACGGCATGAACGCTCTCCATGTCATCCAGGCGGTCAAGGCCCGGCTGCGTGCACTTGCCCCTTCGCTTCCCCCCGGCGTCGAGATCGCAACCGCCTACGACCGCTCTGGACTGATCAACCAGTCGATCCATACGCTGCGCCGCGATCTGCTGCTGGAAGGCATCATCGTCAGCTTTGTCAGCATCGTCTTTCTCTTTCACTTCCGCTCCGCGCTGGTGCCCATCCTCACCGTGCCGATCGCCGTTCTGGCGGCGTTCATCCCCATGTACTTCCTGCACGTCAGCTCCAACATCATGTCGCTTGGCGGGCTTGCGCTGGCCATCGGTGTCCTGATCGATGCCAGCATCGTCATCGTCGAAAACGGATACCGCCATCTGGCGGAGCGGACTGACGTGCCCAACGGCGCGGAGCGGCGCGCCATCCTGGTGCGGGCGGCGCAGCAGGTAGGTCCGGCCCTGTTCTTCTCGCTGATGATCATCGTGGTCTCGTTCCTGCCCGTCTTCCTCCTGGAGGCGCAGGAGGGCCGCATGTTCCGTCCGCTGGCCTGGACCAAGACCCTTGCGCTCATCTGCTCCTCGCTGCTCTCCATCACGCTGGTGCCGGCGCTCATGCCCTTCTTCCTGCGCGGCAAACTGCGACCGGAGGCGAAAAACCCTGTCTCGCGTCTCACCCAGGCCCTCTATCTTCCGGTGTTGCACTGGTGCCTGCGCCGGTGGAAGCTGGTCGTCGCGCTGAACCTGATCTTTTTAGCTGCAACCATCCCCCTCTACCTTCGCCTCGGCAGCCAGTTCATGCCCGCCTTCTATGAAGGTTCCCTGCTCTATATGCCCAGCTCGCTGCCCGGCATCTCCATCACCCAGGCGACGGCGCTCATGCAGGAACAGGACCGCATCCTGCGCTCCTTTCCCGAGGTGGCAACCGTCTTCGGCACCGTTGGCCGCTCGGACTCCGCCACCGATAACGCCCCCCTGGACATGTTTGACACCACCATCATGCTCAAACCGCGCAGCCTTTGGCGACCGGGCATCACCTACCAGGGGCTCATCCAGCAGATGGACGCGAAGCTCCAGTTTCCCGGGCTTACCAACAGTTGGACCATGCCCGTCCAGAACCGTCTGGATATGGAGATGACCGGCATCAAAACGCCTCTCGGCATCAAGATCCAGGGACCGGATCTCTCCCATATCCAGGAGATTGGAGCGCAGATGCAACAGATCCTCTCAGCACTGCCTGAGACTCGCACTGTCTTTGCGGAGCGCGTTGCACAGGGCTTTTACCTCAATATCGATGTAAACCGCCTGCAGGCCGCCCGCTACGGTCTCACCGTGGCCGACGTGCAGCAGTGGATTACCTCCGAGATTGGTGGCGCGGACATCGCCGAAGACGTTGCCGGCCGCCAACGCTTTCCCATCGCCGTGCGTTACCTGCGCGACTTTCGAGACGATCCTCAGAGCATCGCGCGAGCGCTGCTTCCAACTCCGTCGGGTGCACAGATTCCGCTCAGCGAGGTAGCCCACGTCTTCTTCTCCCGCGGCCCCTCCATGATCCGCGATGAGGACGGCCAGTTGACCGGCTACGTCTATCTGAATCTCACAACCAGCAACTACGGAGGCTTCGTCGAGCGCGCGCAAAAACTCCTGCAGCAGAAGCTCATTCTGCCCACCGGCTATACCTGGCGCTGGGCCGGGGAGTATCAGTTCGAGCAGCACGCCCGGCGGCGGCTCATCGTCATTCTGCCCATCGTCTTCTTCGTCATCTTTCTTCTCCTCTACCTGGTCTTTCGTTCGCCCCTGGAGGCGGCCGTCCTCCTCTTTCCCACGCTCTACGCCATGTCCGGAGGACTCCTTCTGCAGTGGGTGCTCGGCTATAACTTCAGCGTGGCCGTCTGGGTCGGCTACATCGCCCTCTTTGGTATTGCGGTGGAGACCGGCGTCGTGATGGTGCTTTATCTGGATGAGGCCCTCCAGCGCCTGCTCCAGCAAGGCACGCCCATGAGCGAGACCGCCTTGCACCAGGCCATTGTGGAGGGCGCCGTACAGCGCCTTCGGCCCAAGCTGATGACCGTCACCGCCGTCATCCTGAGCCTTGCGCCCATCCTCTGGGAGTCCGGCATCGGCTCGGATGTCATGAAGCCCATCGCAACTCCGATCGTCGGCGGTATGATTACCTCCACCATTCACGTGCTGATTCTGGTTCCGGTATTCTTCCTGCTCATCCGGCGAAGGTCCTTGCTGCGAACCCCGGCCCGGTCCGACTCCGCAAAGAGCCATGCGTAGCGGAGGCACGTCCGACTCAAACCATCTCTCTTCGCGGCGTTCGCAACCTCGGCGCCGCGCGGAGTCTTCTCCATAGTGCTCACAACACACCTGCAGGAAGAAACGATCGACGGTCGCGACATATAATCCCCTGATTGGGGTTCGAACGGTTTCGGTCCTTGCCTGGGCTCGCGGAACGGGCCCGACCTCTGGCCTGGTGAGATGCGGGGATGAAGACGATGAGAATCAGTATATGGAGCGAAGCTCGCCTGAAAGCTCCCCGCAAGGTTCCGCTGTACGCAGGGTTCGCTGCGACGGGGGTGGCGTTCACCCTCCCGGGCACGGCTCTGCCGCTCCTGCTCCTGCGCTGGTCGATGAGCGACACGCGCGGAGGCCTGCTCCTGTTCTGCTTCTACAGCCTGGGGATCTTTGGAGCGTACTGCGCCCGCGGACGGATGCATCTGTCGCTGGCGCGAGGCTCGCTGCTGACGGCTCTCGGAGCCATCTGCCTCAGTTGGGCTGGCCGCTGGAGCGCCTATGCGGCAATTGCCCTCTTTGGCTTTGGCCTGGCCCTGACGATGACCTCCATCAGTCTTCTGGTCTCTCAGCGTTTTCCCCTCCAGCGGCGCACGGAACTGATGCGCTTGAATCTGGTGTGGGCGCTGGGCGCCGCAATGGGACCGTGGATCGCGCTGCAATCAACCAGATTGACGCCGGCCCCCATCCATAAGACGACTCGCGCCACCCTGCAGGCGGTAACGCATGGGAGCGAACTCTCCGCAAACAGCTTGCTCCATCTGCAGCATGTTCTGCTGGGGGTAACGCTCTTCTTCGTGCTGGCGGCGGGTTGGGCGGCCTGGATCGAAGGCCGCCCGGAACCGGCAGAATCCTCCGCCACAGCCTCGGAGACAGACCCACCTCCTCGGCCTGAGCCCGAGCCTTCTTCCTTACCTCGTCCCCAACCCGGCCTCGGCGTTCCATGGACACTGCTCGCTCTGATCTTTGCCGCCACCGGCGTCGAGGCTGCGGCAGGCGGCTGGTTGACCTCCTACGCGCAGCGCGCCGGAGACTCGCTGGGCATTACAATCGGCGCCGCCACGTTCCTCTGGGTAGGCTCCCTCCTCAGCCGGGTCCTTCACTCCACCACATGGATCTCGCGGTTGCCGGAGCGCACCGTACTGGGCTCCAGCGTGCTGGTCATGGCCGCATCCCTGGCCCTTCTCATCGCCTGGCCGGCCAGTTTGGTCACCCTGCTGGCCGCAGGGATCCTAGGCCTCGCCACCGGACCGGTTTACCCTTTGTTGCTGGCCGTCACCCTCCGGCATCGGGAGAGCTCCCTGGTATTCACCATTGCGGCTCTGGGATCCGCGCTCCTGCCGCTGGCTACCGGTAGCGTCTCCTCCTGGACCCACTCCCTTCGCGCGGGGCTGGGTATGCCATTCCTCGCAGCCGCCGGCATGGTGCTTCTGGTAGCGGCTTCGCGCCGCGCTCTCCAGGGCAAGGAAGAAGACGTTCCTGCGGCACTGCTGGGCTAAGGCAGTTTCGGTGCAGGTGTAGAGGGCCACTCGACTTCGATGGGCGTCTTCCCCAATGAAAACGCCACTGCAAGCCTGCTACCGGATACCCATCGACACCGAAAATGCCATAAAGCCCGCTTCTCAAAGAATCAATATTCCAGATCAAAGTTTCTGGTTGGCCGCGTTGTGCCCCCCCGAGGGAAAATGCCCATCGCTGTCGCGGCTCCGCCTCCTGCCGGAGGCAAGTTCACTCCCATCGCAGTTCTGCCAGGTACCGGTTCGGCTCCCAGGTAGCAGTCCCTGGCATCTGCGCAAATCATCTGTGCAGACCGGCTGCGTCAGGCTCGGCGCGCCTTCAGTACTTGAAGACGTAAGGAGCTGGCCAGGTCATCGTCTTGTCGGCGCGGTCCACGTACATAAAGACCTTGTGATCTCCGTTGACCCGCACGGCCACAATGACACCGGTGCCAAAATAGCCAGTGCCGGCCGCAACCGATTTATCCACATGATGCCAGGTAATGGGGCCGTTGATCGGGCTGTCCGCCGTCCAGTCCTGGGTAAATCGCGCCAGGGGATAGCCGCTGTACTTCTGCGGATGTTGCTGCCACTCTGGATCGTTGTAGTAGATGCCGTAGGCTTTGGCGTAGTCCTTGTCCTGGAGTGCGTCGAAGAAGCTGTTGACGCGGTGCTCATAGCCCAGGTTGCTGAATAGCCAGCCGTGGCCGGAGATATATCCTGCCAGGGCAATCACACCCACCAGAACTATCCCAACAATCGCGCCGACAATGATATTGCGGCGGCGGTTATCACGGGCAGGATCGTAGGCTGGTGCATCCATCAGGCTCATGTGCGGCTTCCTCTTGGCATCAATTTCATCCTCCAGCTTACTAAACAACACCCAAGCGGAGTTGCCTGGTCGCGCCCGGCAACTCCGGGAAGCCTGTCCGCGGTTAAGATCGCCTCAGAATCGGCGCCTCTTCTCCTCAAGCGGGAAGGCGCTCCGGATATGCTCGAACTCGGTCCCTCCCGGGAGCAGATAGACTGAGAGAATGTCGAAGCGCAGTGGAACCATCCAGCGCGCTGGCCCGGGGAACTGACGCACATAGGCCATAGCCAGCCTGCGCAGCGTCCTCTGCTTGTGGCGATCGACGGAACTCTCCGCCGGGGCAAAGTCCCGGGCGGTACGGGTCTTCACCTCAAAGATCACCACGGTATCGCCGTCCCAGGCCACCAGGTCAAGGTCGCCTGCGGCGCGCTCCGACCGCCAGCGCCGCGCCACCAGCGTGTACCCCAACCCACGCAGGTGGTAGCAGGCCGCGTCTTCGCCTCTCTCGCCTGTCAACAAATGCTTTGGTTTGTTATGTTTACTGTCCGCCAAGGAACGGAGCGCCGTGTAGGCCCGCTGTTCCAACCGCAGCGACAGCGACTCTCTTGCCATAACAGCAGCATAACGCAGCAGATCCACCCCGCAGGACCCCGGTCACCCGGCCCGGAAGCACAAAACCGGCGGGTCAGCCGGCACATAGCCTGGGGATAAGGCCAAAATCTCCACAGGCGGCGCGATATACTTGATTGTGCACACCAAGCACAACCCAAACCACTCACCAAAAGAGGTCGAGGCTATGTCAGCAAAGTACATCTTTGTGACCGGCGGAGTTGTGTCGTCATTAGGCAAAGGGCTGGCGGCGGCCTCCATCGGCTGCCTGCTGGAGGCGCGAGGCCTGCGCATCAACCTGATGAAGTTCGATCCTTATCTGAACGTCGATCCGGGAACCATGAGCCCGTTTCAACACGGAGAGGTCTTCGTCACCGACGACGGCGCAGAGACAGATCTCGATCTGGGCCACTATGAGCGCTTTACCCACACCCGCCTCTCCCGGGATAACAATCTCACCACCGGCCGCATCTACGAGCAGATCATCACCAAAGAGCGCCGCGGAGATTATCTGGGCAAGACGGTGCAGGTGATTCCGCACGTCACCAATGAGATCAAGAACGCCATGCGCAAGGTAGGCTCCGACTGCGATGTTGCGATCGTCGAGATCGGTGGCACCGTTGGCGATATCGAATCCCTTCCCTTTCTGGAGGCGATCCGGCAGATGCGCCAGGAGATGGGCCGCGACCACACCTGTTTTGTGCATGTCACGCTGATTCCGTGGATCGCAGCCGCGCAGGAACTCAAGACCAAGCCGACACAGCACTCTGTCAAGGAGATGCTCTCCATCGGCATCCAGCCGGACATCCTGCTCTGCCGCGCCGACCGCGCAGTCCCGCGCGAGATGCGCCAGAAGATCGCCGCTTTCTGCAACGTGGAAGAGGCCGCGGTGGTCGTCGCGCGCGACGTGCCGTCCATCTATGAGGTGCCGCTGAACTTCTACAAAGAGGGCGTGGACGCTCTGGCGATGAAGTATCTGCGATTGGAGACCAGGGAACCCGACATGTCCCGGTGGGAGGACGTGGTACACCGTGCCTATAACCCCCGGGACGAGGTCGAAATCGGTATCGTCGGCAAGTACGTGGAGTATGAAGACAGCTACAAATCCCTCAAAGAGGCGCTGGTTCACGGGGCCCTCGATGCCAATCTCAAGCTGAAGGTCACCTGGGTCGAGGCTGAAGGGCTGGAGGCCGAAGGTTATGCGGAACAACTCGAAGGCTTTGATGGGATCCTCGTACCTGGCGGTTTCGGCAAACGCGGCATCGAAGGGATGCTTAACGCCATCAGGTACGCGCGTGAGAACAAGGTTCCCTACTTCGGCATCTGCCTCGGCATGCAGACAGCGTGCATTGAGTTCGCACGCAATGTATGCGGACTCACCAAGGCCAACTCGGGCGAGTTCGACCCCGCGACTCCGCATCGCATCATCTACAAACTGCGCGAGTTGATCGGCGTGGAGGAGATGGGCGGCACCATGCGGCTGGGCGCATGGGAGTGCGTGCTCGAGCCAGGGTCATTGGCAGCCAGGGCCTATGGCGCCACCCACATCAGCGAACGCCACCGCCATCGCTATGAGTTCAATCGCGAGTACGAGGCCGTCCTGACCGGCGCTGGACTGCGTCTTACCGGCACCACACCGGATGCGACCTACGTCGAGATCGTGGAGATTCCAGACCATCCCTTCTTCCTGGGCTGCCAGTTTCATCCCGAGTTCAAATCCAAGCCCCTCGAGCCGCATCCGCTCTTCCGGGAGTTCGTGAAGGCCAGCTACATGAACCGGACCTCGGTGAAATCGGAGGCGCTGGCCCTGCCACAGGTCCAGGCATAACCTGCTTTCTTCCCTTCGGGGTCCACGTAGAGAACCTCCGCCCCGGCATCCAGAACTGCTCCCCGGAGTGCCGAATCCGTGTGCTGCACCTTTCGTGCCTCGCACTACGACCTTCGCCACCCCACGGTATCCTTTACGAAGTGCGGATGGCGATCCTCTCATGACCATGCAGTACAACTACGGGCGGCCGCGTGGCTCGGGAACCTTCTTCGGCGTGCTGCTGGCGATGCTCCTTGGGGCCACCGCTTTGGGCGTTTTTGTCCATCACGCTCGCTCAGGCATCGCTGGCAAGCTTGCAGCATTGGTCATCGGCCAGCCTCCCTCAGTTGTCTCCGCCCATCAGGTTTTGCACCGGCTCCAACAGCTTAACCGCCTGCAAACCGCTGATTATTTGCTGGATACAGTTTTCACCCCAGCAGCAGACACGGGTGCCGGTCATAATCTCGCTCAGGCTTCCTCCGGAGTACCTGCCCTGACCGGCGGATCGGCCTCGGAAGAGCCCACTCCACTCCGAGCGTCAGCCAACGCGCGGCCGTGGATGATCGTACATGGACAAATCCTTGCAGGCATCGACATGAGCAAGCTGCGGCCAGATAATGTTTTGATGACGGCAGACGCCAGCGGCCCTTCGATCCGGCTCGTGCTTCCGCCGCCTGAAGTCTTCCGCGCCCAACTCGACGCATCCAGGACAATGGTCTACGCCGCCGCCGCACGTTCCCTCGAACAGGCCGGCCCCACCCTCGACAAGCAGATACGGCAGAGAGCGGAGGCCCGGCTGCAGCAGGCTGCGCTGAACGACGGAATCCTCGATGCCGCGACCAGCAATGCCAGAGAGACGGTGGCACTGATACTCAAGGAATGGGGATTCCAGCGTGTTGAATTTCGCTAGATTTTGCCGGCAAGGAAGAACTTCTGTCGATCCCGGTACGTCCTATGGGGGGAGATGCAGGCTTTGATTGCAACCGCACCCATAACCGCCAGAGAACCGGCCGGGGAACTCCAGCCGCGTCAGCAGTCCGTTCGAAAGCCGGCCCTTCCGGCTCTGACTGGTCTACGCTCTTTGCTGGCCATCACCATTGTTCTGTTCCATTTCACGCCATCAGGTCTTACCTGGAGTCGACATCCCTCCATCACCCTGTATCCGCTCATCAACATCGGTTACGTCTTCGTCAGCTTCTTCTTTCTGATCTCCGGCTTCATCCTTGCGTATAACTACGCCGGACGCCCGCAGCCGATGAATGCCATGGACTTCTGGGTAGCTCGCCTGTCGCGTCTGTACCCGGTGTACGGGTTCACCATGCTGGTATCGCTCCCGATGCTCATGACCGAGTGGGTGGTGCGTTCACGATCCGATTTCTGGCTGGGAACCATCGCCACGCCGCTGCTGGTGCAGGGATTCTTTCCTCACCTGGCAACCTTCTGGATGACCGTGACCTGGACCCTCTCCTGCGAGGTGGTGCTCTACATCGCCTTTCCCTGGCTGCTGCGGCTGCCCTGGCCGCGCACCACAGGCAAGTTGCTGGCGCTCGGGCTCACCCTTTGGGTCGTGGGACTGATTCCACATACTCTCTACGTCCTGCGCAACCCCGACCACTTGAGTCACGCCGCGGATCGCTACAGCGACGGTACATGGCTCAACACCCTGAAGTTCACGCCCCTTCCGTACCTCTGCACCTTCCTCGCCGGGCTCACGCTGGGCCATCTCCATGAGGCTGCAAGGCTCAGCGAACGCACTCGTGTCATCCTCGCAACGCTCGGCTTTGCGGGGGTATGGTTTGTGGCCTATCATCTGGCCGATACCGTACCCTACATCATGGTGCACGGCGGTCTGCTCACGCCGTTGTTCGCGGCCATCATCCTGGGCCTCTCCGGCCCCAGCGTTCTGGCCAGCCTGTTCTCCTGGGAGCCGCTGGTTGCGGTGGGCGCCTCCACCTACGCGCTCTATCTGCTGCACTTCAACTCATACATTCTGCTGCACAAGTATCACGTGCTGGACAAGCTGCACCTGGAGCAGTTCGATCCCTGGATCTCCTATATCTTTGTGATCCTGCTGGCCGTTGCCGTGCGTAAATGGCTGGAACATCCCGCCCAGCAGGCCATCGGCCGCTGGTGGAAGCGAAGAACAGCGGCCAAAGAGGCGCGCTCTATCCTGGTCGGATAATGCGCTCTTCCTTGTGATAGTCTCCGGAATCAGCCTGCGGCGCACTCACATTGCGAAGGGCATCCATCACCGCCGGGGAATGGCATCAGATCAGCCGGAAAATTCTTCGGATTCTCTGAGCCTCGCAGCCTGTTCAGCGGCTCCGCTGCAACGTCCCCGCGATCCCCGGTGCTACGCCGTCACCAGGGAACCCATCTTCTGACCAGCGATCACCCGCAGGATGTTGCCACGCTCGCGCATGGAAAAGATGATCATCGGCAGGCGGTTGTCCTTGCACAGGGAGACCGCGGTGGTATCCATCACCTGCAGGCCAAGCTTGATGATCTCCATGTAGGTAATCTCATCGAACTTGGTGGCGTCGGTCACCTTCTTGGGATCCGCGCTGTAGATGCCATCGACGCTTGTGGCCTTCAGCAGAACCTCGGCGCCGATCTCCATGGCGCGCAGGCTGGCGGCCGTGTCGGTGGAAAAAAACGGGTTGCCGGTACCGGCGGCAAAGATCACCACGCGCCCTTTTTCCAGGTGGCGGATCGCCCTGCGACGGATGTACGGCTCAGCTACCTGATGCATCTGGATCGCGCTCATCACGCGAACATGAACCCCTGTCTTTTCAATCGCATCCTGCAGGGCAATGGCATTGATCACCGTGGAAAGCATGCCCATGTGATCCGCCGCAACGCGGTCCATATGCATCGCCTGCTCGGCAACCCCGCGGAAGAAGTTCCCACCTCCAACGACAATGCCGATCTCGCAACCAGAGCGCGCTCCCTCGGCGATCTCCTGGGCGATTGCATTGACAAACAGGGTATCGACACCGAAACCGCGGCCTGCCGCCAGGGCTTCTCCGGAGAGCTTTAACAGAACTCGCTTATACATGCTAACCACCAGTGTACAAGCTTGCGCAGCGGGAAGGTGGCCCACATCGACCCACTCAACAACGCGTGCCTGCGAGCAGGGTCCTTCAGCCGTCACCTCTACCCCGAATCTCCTCGAATTCGGGTGCCGGGGCCCTACATCGCGGCTTTTCGGGATGTCCTCTCTACGGCTGGGGGAGCCCCACATCTCAGCTTTTCGAGATGTGGGCCTGCAGGATGCTTCATCCACCCATGACGCCTTCTCTCAAAGCAGTCTCCGTTGAAAAGATGCCTTGCGAACGGGAAGGCGACGGCAGATGCGGCAACAATCTCAGCAAATGGCTGGCCTGGTTTCGTCAATATCAGACAGTGCCGAACGAGACACCACTCCCCTCACCCGGGTCCGCATGATGCCAAATTGCCACGCTGCCCCGCACGATCACGGAGCCGTGGCTTACACCGTCATCTGCCTTCATCGTTGATTCAGCCAAGAGAGTTGCAGATTCTCGCGTACTCTTCTTCACTCAGCCTGAAGCGCAGCGCATCAGCCGTCTCTTCTACCTGCCTGGCGCTGCGCCCGCCCACAATCGCCGCGGTAATCGCAGGGTGGTGCAACGTCCATGCCACGGCAACCACACCCGGACTCACGCCATGTCCGCTGCCAATCTCACGCAACAACTCCACCAGGCGCAGGTTGCGGCTAAGGTTCGGCTCGCTGAACTCGGCGTTTCTGCGCCGCCAGTCATCGGCTGGAAATGCCGCCACGCGCTCGGCGCTCATCTTGCCGGCTAACATGCCTGAAAGCATGGGCGAATAGTTGATGACTCCGATACCGTTCTCCTGCGCAAAAGGTAGGATTTCGGCCTCTATCGCCCGGCGCAGCATGGAATACGGAGGTTGCAGACTGGTAATCGGCGCAATCTTCTGTGCGCGCTTCATCTGGTCCACCGAAAAGTTCGACACTCCGATCCAACGCAGCTTGCCCTGTTCACGCAACCGGCTCAGCGCCTCCCATCCCTCTTCGATCTCGCCGTCGGGATTGGGCCAGTGAATCTGGTAGAGGTCGATGGTCTCCACGCCCAGCCGCGTCAGGGAACCCTCCACCTCCTCGACCAGCGAATCAGCCTTCAGCGAGTTATAGATGGAGCGGTCTTTGTGCCACCGCATGGAGCACTTGGTAAAGATGTACGGCTTGTGCGATGAGGATTTGACCGCCCGCCCTACCACCTCCTCCGAGTGGCCCAATCCATAGATCGCCGCCGTATCGATCCAGTTGATCCCCAGATCAAGCGCACGGTGGATGGCGGTCACGGAGTCCATGTCGTCCTGGGCTCCCCACGAGTATTGCCAATCGCCCCCACCGATGGCCCACGCGCCGAATCCGATGGGAGAAAGCTGAAGATCCGAGTTTCCAAGAGTTCGAAGCACAGGAGATGAAACGGGAGTGGACATATCAACAGAATAGATGCGGCAAAGCGGGGATGGATGCGCAAAGAAGAGATACGACGGACAGGCCCCACCTACCGTCTTCGGAGATGTGGGTTTGCAGGATGCCGGATTCTCACCCCGAACGCGGGTACGGATGCCCGACATCTCATCATTGAGATGTCGGGCATCCGCATCACACCAGCAGAAAACCACTTTTGCGCTGCTGCCACACACTCAAACCGCGGAAGTGCTGCCTTACTGCCCCTTCAGCATACCCATCACCGGATCGGGTAGCTGTTCGTTGGAATGCTGGAGAAGCAGCGCAACGTCCCACATCTGATCTTCCGTCAAAATGCCCTTGAAGGAGGGCATGCCGGTAAGCCGAATGCCATTGTTGATCTTCCAATAGGTAGAGCCTGGAGGATCGTCGCTCACGCCTACCACCTTACCGTGGTGGTGCTTGGTCCACAGTTGCGGGGCATGTGGAAACATCAACTGAGCGATGTCGGCGGACTTTCCCGGGGTTCCATGGCAAACGGCGCAATGCATCTTATAGGCCATCGCTCCGGTCTCATAGACGTCCTCGCTGACGCCAAACGGAGGTTGTTGCATATCGCGGCGAATTCGGGCATGCAAGGCGATGTGCACGATCTTCGCTTCATAGGGGAAGGGCTGGTCTGCGGTGGCCACCGGTGGGTTGCCAAACCGGAGGTACATCCACACGCCGAAAAACAGAACTACGAATGCAAACAGAAATCCGAGAACGAACTTGAAGATACCCCCAGACCCACCTGAACTCGATTTTGAGCCGCCAGCTGCCATGCAATCGATCTCCTTTCGATTTTCTATCTTGCCAGTGTACTGGCAAAATCTGAATTCTGTGTGGACGGAGTTTGGCCCTTTTTGGACCGAGTCTGGTCACCTCCAGTGACGCTTCGGAACTTTCAGTCGCGTCCCGGCGTAAGATACCCTGCAAGCTGCGCACCGAGCCAGGCAACCGCGGCTGGCGCCATGAAAGGACAAGCAGACCATGCAGACCAGAATCACCGGAACCACCATGCCGGTACTCGAGGCCCTCCTGCAGCCCGGAGAGAGCCTGATCTCCGAGGGCGGAGAGCTGAGTTGGATGAGCCAGACAATCGCCATGACCACCCATACCCAGATGGCCGGCGGCGGAGGCATCTTTGGCGCCATCAAGCGTGTCGCCGGTGGAGGCACCCTCTTCATGACCGAGTACACCGCCCAGGGATATCCGGGTGAGGTCGCCTTCGCTGCCAAGATTCCCGGCCAGATCCTCCCCGTCGAGATCCAGCCCGGAAACGAACTTCTCATTCATCGCCACGGCTTCCTCTGCGCAACGCCGCAGATCCAGCTCAGCGTTGGACTCCAGCAGTCCCTGGGCGCCGGCATCTTCGGCGGCGACGGCTTCCTGCTGCAGAAGGTCTCCGGTATCGGTACAGCCTGGCTGGAGATGGGTGGGGAGTTGATCGTTCGCGATCTACAGCCGGGCGAGATGCTGCGCGTCCATCCTGGCCACGTGGGGGCGTTCCAGGCCAGTGTCAACTTCCAGATCACCCGTATCCAGGGCATCCGCAATATGTTCTTCGGGGCCGATAGCATCTTTCTGGCGGTACTTACCGGACCCGGCCGGATCTGGCTGCAGTCCCTCCCGCTGGCCAACCTGGCGCATGCCTTGCAGCCGTACCTTCCCTCCGGAAATAGTGAGGCCAAAGACGTCGGAGCGGCAGCTGTACTGGGCGGCATCGTCGGCAGCATCTTTGATAACCGCTGAACGGGCCAGAACTCCCTGCGGCACCCACCCCGGCCGTAGCTTCCGACAGGCGCCACTCCGCGTCCGGCGGAAGTCCGCGCAACCTTCCTTATCAAACAGAAAACCATGGACGAGAGCCCCTGGAACATGCTGCAATACGCACCATGCCTCAGTTCACATCAGAAAGGAACTGCCCATGTTCGGTCTTCTTTGGTGGATTCTGGTCGGTCTGATTGCAGGATGGTTGACGGGGAAGGTAATGAAGGGTAGTGGCTTCGGAGCCATCGGCGATATCGTCGTCGGCATTCTGGGTGCTCTTGCGGGCGGCTTTCTCTTTCATCTGCTCGGATTGGCTGCATCAGGCGGACTGCTCTATACCATTCTGGTCGCCTTCCTCGGAGGCGTTATTCTTACCTGGGTCTTCCGTCTGCTGGCCGGCAGACGCGGCTGAACCTGCCTCATCGGAGTAGATCATCCTCCTGCACCCGTCACGAGCCTCCTGTCGGGCCTCGATGTCGAGGACAGTCTTTCCCCGAGGCGCCTTCCCGAAAGACGACGCGCACCCGGGTCTCGGCAATCCTGAGGTGCGCGGCAAAACAACAAGGCAACAAGACAAAGGGCGGGCCCTTTCGGGCCCGCCCTTTACTGCTTTCTCTGCCATGATGCGAGGCATCCCTCGCCGTCCCTGCAAACCTACTTGATGATCTCGGAGATGGTGCCGGCGCCGACCGTACGGCCACCCTCGCGGATCGCGAAGCGCAGTCCCTTCTCCATGGCCACCGGAGTATGCA
>JAJZDM010000055.1 GCA_021806005.1 Acidobacteriota bacterium
ACACCCCGGCCATGGCCTCACAGGCCGCCACACCCCCAGCCGAAAACTCTCTCTTGGTTTCGGCCTCTCCGTCTGCCCAGAAGGGCGCGCCCGCCGCCGCGCAGGACCCAGCAGAGACTCTCTTCCTGAGTGGCTTGCTCTGCATCTCCCGTGCTCGAAAGTTGCGCCGGCCTAATCCTGGCCGCGCACTATCTTACAGACTTCACAGAAGGAAGAGAGAACGCCTCGACACGAACCAGCATCTCCAGGTCATCGCTCCCGCGCCTGATTGGGCCTGACCGGGTTCAACGCCACCCTCCACCATCGCCATCAAATACCTAAGAATCAATGATATACGCCCACGTATTTATACTGATTCCAGGTCACCCTCACGGCACCGCGCAACCCCGATTTGCACCCCCCCGTGTGCTATCCTACGCACACCCGCGATCTCTTGTAGACCGGGATCACGAACCCTGATTGTTCGACTGAACGCCTTTCCCCAGCGAAGCTGAACAAGCGCAGCCTCCCGCCAGGGAGCGGCGAGAAGATCATCCATTGCGCTCGCAGAGACACAGAAGAATCCACGTCTTACAGGTTGATTACCATTGGATCTTTCTGTTCATGCTATTAGCTAACTCATCAATGAGAAAAGAGATGCCCACAGCTTCGAACATCGCAAGTTCAATCTTCTCAGCGATTGTTTGAGAATTTTCTCTGCTATGCTCTGGATACTCTGGAAGGTTTTCTTCCCCAAGCATCTGCGCTGCACCGCTCCGGGTGCAAGCCTGAGGACCGAGATTCGACCATGGCGAAGCCATTACGTAGCGACGATCCCAACCCACCGAGCGTCCAGTTCCGAGACTTCGGTGTTCTTAATGATGGCAAGCAAAGTAAGGGCGCCGCAGTCGCCTCGATTGCCATCAACGTTACCCTTGCGGCGATGGTCATCATCCTCGGCCTGATCATTAAGACCAGCCCGACCGTCGCCAAGGAGGTTGCCGTTCTGGTGCTGCCGCCACCACCGCCGAAGGTCGCACCCACGCCCAAGCCTCCTCCCCCGCCGCCGATCAAACCGCTGCCTCCTACCCCCACGGTAGCCCCCAAGATTAAAATGCCCACACCCCCGGTGCCGCCGCCGCCGATGGTCAAGCCATTACCTATACCCCAACCCAAGCCGATCGATCTTCCTCCCGCGCCCCCCAAGCGCGTCACCCCGCCCCCGGCCCCGGTGCACGTCAATCTGGGCGTTGCCACGGCGGCCTCGGTTCCAAATCATGATGCGCATCCCACCGCCGTGCGCCTGGGTGAGGCCACCAATCCCCTGCGCCCGCTGAGCGGCCCGGCCGTCTCCAATGTCAACCTCGGCAACGCCGGCATGCCCGGCATGAACCGCGGCAACACCGGCAACGGAGCGCGCGCTACTGCGGTCAACCTCGGCTCCGGCTCGACCAACGGCAGCATGAACGGCCGGGATAACGCCGTCGGCCCGGTCCGTGGCGTCAGCCTGGGCAGCGGCGCCGGCCCCATGAACTCGCGCAACTTCGCGGCCGTCAAGCCCGTTCAACTCGGCACACCGCCACCGCCTCCGGCCCAGCACCGCTTCGGCGCAGAACAACTCTCCGCCGCAACCCCGCCCAAGATCACCTTCAAGCCGGAACCGGTCTACACCGAAGACGCCAAGCAGCACCACATCCAGGGTGATGCTGTGGTCAAGGTCATCTTCCACGCCAACGGCACCATCCAGGTCCTGGGCCTGGTTCGCGGCCTCGGCTATGGACTGGACCAGCCCGCCGAGGAGGTCGCCCGAGGAATTCGCTTCCGGCCCGCGCTCAATGCCGCCGGAGATCCGATTGACTTCCCCACCAACGTGGTGATCCACTTCGTTATTAATAACTAAACTAGTACACGAGCGTCACAATTCCATGGAATCTACCCAGACCAACGGGCTAACCTGAGAAGCCAGATACATTAGAACTATCTCAGGTAAACAGTTCCGTAGCGAAGTTGTGAGATCAAGCGGAAGAAATGTATTGCAAAGGTCACCTCAGCAGTGGCTGCACCAGCCAAGGAGCCCAAGAAGCCTATGAACCTCCCTTCAAAACTCGCCACCGCCATGGCCTTCTCCGTTCTGGCGGCCTCGGTGCTGCACGCTTCCGTCTTCTCGCACAAGAAAAAGAAGAGTGGAATGGACTATCTCTACGGACGCAAGCTCACGCCGGCGCAGGATGCCCTCGTCAATAAGGCCCTCGCCCGGGAAGCGGTCATCGTCAAAACCCTCCGGGACCGTAGCCCGATCGTTGAAACTTACATCCAGAACATGCGGCCCGACCCGGTCATGGGCCAGACCGTCGAGAGCGACGAGCACTACCTGGCACGCGTTGACTTTGGCAAGGTCATCGGTGAACAGGGCTTTGCCAATGGAGATCATGCCAAGACCGGACACTTCCGTCACTCCCTCTCCTATGTCACCGGCATCTCCCGGGATCTCCATCTCCGCTACAACGAAGCCGGCTTCGTGCGCATGATTGTCATCGACAGCACCGGATTCGACCGCGCCCACTACCACTTCACCTTCCTGCGCAATGAGTTCCTCGGGACCGTGCCCACTGAAGTCTTCAACGTCACGCCCGTCCGGAAGACTCCCGGTCGCTTCTTCGGCCGTATCTGGGTGGAGCGCGATGGCGGCAACATCGTTCGTTATGACGGCGACCTGGCCGGCGGTGAAAAAGACAATATCAACGAGTACTTCCACTTCAACTCCATCCGCACCGAGGTCGCCGATAACCTCTGGCTTCCCACCGCCTCCTACATCGAAGAGACCGATCCCCGCAGCCCAGAGCACAGCCTCAAGTTCAAGGCGATCAATCAGATCTGGGGCTACTCTCTGAGTGTTCCCAACTCTGACCAGGACCAGGCCGACATCGAGGTCGAGGGCGCTACCGACGAGAGCCAGCAGAACGGCAATCTCAGCCCGCTCGGCGCCCAGCGGCAGTGGGTCGAGCAGGCCGAAAACAACGTCATCGAACGCCTCTATTCGGCCGGACTGATCGACGCCCCCAGCGACTTTGACAAGGTTCTCGCCGAGCTGGCCAATAACATCCTGGCCTATAATCAGATCCCCATCGACCGCCCCATCCGCGTACGCACCCTGCTCACCGAACCGCTGGAGTCCGTCGCCGTGGGCAACACCATCCTGGTCTCCAAGGGCCTCATTGACACCACAGCCGTCATCACCGCCGACGGCGCTCAGCAGATGGGCAACCTCAACGCCGTCCTCGCCTTCCAGGTCGCTCAGATCGTCCTCGGCCATCACATTGATACCAAGTATGCCTTCAGCGATCGCCTCCTCTTTCCCCCCGAGTCCGCCTTCCAGCGCCTGCCCCTCGGTCACACCGATGCTGATGACGCGGCGGCTGCCAAGAAGACCATCGACCTGCTCGGCGTCAAAGATCTGGCCGACGGCCAGCAGTACTTCGGCCTTTACCTGCAGCAGTTGCTGGCTCGCGAAAAAGGCCTCCGCGCCCTCACCACGCCCCAGCTCGGCGATAGCCTGGTCAAACCCGACGGTACCTTCTGGCTCCAGGCCCTCGTCTCAAAGGCCCCCAAGCTCAACAACACCGACCTCAAGCAGATGGCGGCTGAGCCTCTCAACTCCTTCCTCCGCAACGACCCATGGACCGATCAGGTCATCAAGCTCGATGCCGCTCAGGAGCCGTTGCTCAGCGCCCGCGACAAGATGCCGTTTGAGTTGACCCCGGTCTCCGTCAACCTGTCCTATTGGAAGCCCCCCGTTGACCCCAACGCACCAGCTAGCCCCGCAGGCGCTGCGCCCGCTGCCGCCACCGTCACACAGCCGCAGCACTAACTCTCCACACACGAGCCCTTCCCTTCATCGGGGACCGGCTCGTGCACCCCTCCTCTAGAAAAGCAGCCCCATTCCCTCAGAACCTCTCTTCTGCACAATCCTGTCCAGCTCTGGGCCGGATTGTGCCATCTCAATCATGAGAGTTCACTCACAAAATAACGCATGCATCAGGTATCTATGCTGGCGCTCTCCCTCCAGTACCGCCGGAACTACTTGTATTATTAGAAAATACTCAAATTCTGCTGGTGTTTCCGCGTAACCTTCTACTAAACTGATGCGACAGAAGATCCCTATTCCGGCCAATGGAGGCCATCCATTGAAACGTACAGTCCTTATTCTGGCTCTTTGGATCGTGTGCTCTTCCTTGGCTCTTGGTCAGGCCATCCCTGGCGCAACCCGCGCCCTGGATGTGCAGGCTGGCGGTACCTTCACCTTTGGTTACCCCGACTACACGCCTCAGGACGCTATCGGATACGGGCTCTTCGGCACCTTTGACTTCACACCTCACTGGGGCGCAACCGTCGACTTTCACTCCATCAACATCCTCCAGCACTCTCCTGCCAAGGAGTGGTCCATCGGCTACGGCGCCCGCTACCACCGGACCTACGGTCGGTACAATCCGTACATCAATGGCCTGGCAGGCCGGGCTACCTTCGATTCCATACCCGCCTTCTATCAGGGAAACACCAGTCTCAGCTACAACTGGCTCGGCTTTGGCGCCGGCATTGATACCGAACTCACGGGTCGAATCACCTTCCGGCTGGGCATGGAGTATCAGAACTGGTTTACCGGCGGCCTCACAGGACCACCGAATAGCGGCGGCCCGGGCACCAATGTCTACCTCCCCCACGGCCTCACCCCCATCCTCTATGAGACCGGAATCGCCTACCACTTCACCGGTGGCGGTATCATCCCCTAGTTGAATCCGGCAACCATCCTCTCTGCAGCCATCCTCCCGATGAACCCGGGAATGATCTCGACGTAGAGGAGTTCCTTCCAGCCGCAGCTTGAACGCCGCCCTGCGCACCCATCTCTGCACCGGCTCCACAGCCGTTGCGCTTCGCCTTCGAACGCAGAGCCGGCGCCTTTTCATCGCCGTGCAAACCTCGGCGATCTATCCCGCACCGCCCTGCACCACGCCGGAGTCAACTTGCTGTCCGGCTTCCTGCCGCCCGGTTCGAAACCTCGACACCGTCACGCGCCTTCCATCAGCAAGACCCCATTAGTGTTCCTCTCCTGAGCACACCGCCCGCTCATACATCCCCAGAAAAACAGCAACAGGCCGCACCAAGGTGCGGCCTGTTGCTGTCCGGACCTGCGAGAGGCCGGGGCATGCGAAGGAAACAGAGAGGCTATCTAGAAGTGGTACGCCACGCCGATCGACGGTGTCATCAGCACATAGTACCGGTTGGTCTGGGTCAGACCGGCCGGGTTGCCCAACGTCGGAGTGCGCATGGCAAAACCGCGGTACTCAACACGGAGATCCCAGCTCGGGCTCAGCTCATAGGCCACGCCTCCGCCAAATAGACCTCCGATCTGCATATTCGTCTTGAAGTCCAGATTGGTCGTCTCGTAGTTCAAAATCGGAATGAAGATCTCGGTGCCAATGCCGCCCTCTACAAACGGGTTATACCGCTTGTACGTGCGCATGTAGACGTAAGCAGCCGTCATCTCCTGGTTGCGCGTCTGCGCCCGGGTGTTGGGCTCGGCGATCGCGTTGTACTTCAGCGAGTCTTGAAAGTAGGAGTAGTTCAGCTCCACGGCGCTGCGCGGCGTCAACATATATCGGTAGCTGGCCAGAAAGCCACCGGTTGAGGTGGTGTACATCGGATGAATATCCTCGCCATAGACCGGCGGTGCGTATACCCCGAATAAACTTATGCTGGCATCCTGCCGGCTCTCCTGCGCGTGTCCCACAGCGGAGGCGCACAGAAACAGAAGTGCACCTAGCAACATCATCTTCTTCATGCTTGACGAAATCCCTTCGCATGCCCACCGCTGGCCAAATACTTCTCCGAACATCCAGCCTGAAAACGCGGCGCGCTTTTGTGTCTTCTTATTGTACCTGCACCTGACGCCGTCACGCGCGTCACCTTTGATTCTGACCCATCGTGCCCGTGGGAACTTCCTGATAGACGCGTGAGCCCGCGCCCCGGGTATCGCAAAATGACATCCCAGCCTCGATTTCTTTCTCTTCGTCCCACCCCCGTCGGGCCAGCCTGCCCTGTACTATAGAACGCCTGCCCATCACCCCTCCCGCGCTCAGGATGCCTCCGCGCGAAGGCCAGAGCCGCTCCGGCCTCTCCCTCCTATCGGAGAACACCTCTACCCTCGCCCCTCCACCACAAAACAGAAGGGGTCTCCGTGCTCCTGCGCATGCGCCTGCACCACCCCCAGAAACTCCCTGGCCGCATGGGACAGCGCCGTTCCCCGGCGATGCACCAGACGCAGCTTGCGCTCGATCTGTAGCTCCGGAACATCCACCGCCACCAGCGTACCGGCCTCCAGTTCGCCCTCCACCGTCAGCCGCGGCACCATCGCTACCCCGTTGCCGCGCTGAACAAACCGCTTGATCGCCTCCAGCGATGGCAGTTCCACCTCCATCTGCAGCGGGATGTTGCGCCGCTGAAAGGTCTCAATCACCCTCTGCCGCAGCGGCGACGGCACATTGTGGGCCACAAACGTCTCTCTCCCAAGCCGGTTCAGCGCCGCCTTGCCCGCTCTGGCCAGGGCGTGCGCCGGACTCACGACGCACATCAGCTCGTCGCGATAGACCACCGTCGAGACCACCTGCGGATCGGCTGGCCGGAAGCTCACCACGCCGATCTCCACAGCTCGCGACTGCACCTCATCGGCAATCCGGCTGGCCAGCGACCGCTGCACCGCTACCTTGATCCGGGGATGTTTCTGGCGAAAGGCGTCCAGTACCGGCAGCAGATACAGACACGTATATTCGTTGGCCGCCAGATCCAGCCGACCGCGATGCAAGGATCGCAGATCCACCAGCGCCGCACCGGCGTCCTTGCGCAGATTCAGCATCTTCTGCGCATACTCCAGCAGCACCCTGCCGGCATCGGTGGGCTGCCCGGAGGCCCTCTCCAGCAGCACCTCTCCCAACTCCGCCTCCAGCTTCGCAATCACCTGGCTCACCGCCGGCTGGGTGCGATGCAGACGCGCTGCCGCCCGGGAGAAGCTCCTCTCCTCAGCTACCGCCACAAAGGTTTCAAGTTGAAATAAATCCACGCTTCCTCTGGGATCGGCTGCCAAGGATCCCTATACTCCTATTAGAATAGATAATACATCTGGTTATCGGCATAAGAGCACATTATGATTCTGTCCATAGGAAAGGTCTCTCCCCTATGGCTACCGAAACACCGATCGTTATCTTTGACACCACCCTGCGCGACGGCGAGCAGTCTCCCGGCTGCACCATGCACCACACCGAGAAGCTGCGCTTTGCCCATCAGTTGTCTGGCCTCGGCGTGGACATCATTGAAGCCGGCTTTGCCATCGCCTCGCACGGCGACTTCCTCTCCGTCCAGGCCATCGCCCGTGAGGTCGGCGCTGCCGAGCACGCGCCTCGAATCGCCTCTCTGGCCCGTTGCAAGCGTGAGGACATTGAGGCCGCCGCCCGCGCCGTCGAATCGGCCAGAAAGAACCGCATCCACGTCTTCCTGGCCAGTTCAGACCTGCACCTGGAGGCCAAGCTCCGGATCACCCGGGCCCAGGCGTTGGAGAATGTGGACGTCGCCGTCCGTCTGGCCCGCACCTTCGTCGATGACGTCGAGTTTTCCACCGAAGACGGCACCCGCTCCGACCTCGAATTCCTGATTCAGATGATCACCGTCGCCGTTCAGGCCGGCGCCACGACCATCAACATCCCGGACACGGTGGGCTATACCACTCCGGCCGAGTACCGCCAGCTCTTTGAGACCGTTCGCCGGCGCATCCCCGGCAGCGACCAGATAGTCTTCTCTACCCACTGCCACGACGATCTCGGTCTGGCCGTCGCCAACTCGCTCGCCGGCCTGGAGGGCGGAGCCCGCCAGGTCGAGTGCACCATCAACGGCATCGGAGAGCGCGCCGGCAACGCCGCCCTGGAAGAGATCGCCGCCGCCATCGCCACGCGCCACGACCGCTACCCCTTCAAGACCAACATCGCCATGCACCAGCTCTACCCCACCTCACGGATGCTGGGCGAGATCATCAGCTTCGGAGCTCCGCCCAACAAGGCAGTGGTGGGTAAGAACGCCTTCGCCCACGAGTCCGGAATCCACCAGCATGGCGTCCTCTCCAACCCGCTCACCTACGAGATCATGACCCCCGCCTCGGTCGGCTTCACGGGCCAGAACATCGTTCTGGGCAAGCACAGCGGCCGCCGCGCTCTCGAGTACCGTCTCAATGAACTGGGCCACAACCTCTCCCCGCAGGAGATCGAGCTCGTCTACGTGCGCTTCATCGAGCTTGCTGACCGCAAGAAGAACATCTACGACCAGGACATCATCGCCCTGCTGCAACCCGCAGCCGGGGAAGAGCTGGTCAACAACGTCCCCTGACCGGCAGCGACCGGTCGCAGCCGGCGGGGATCCGCCCTCTTCGCCGCGGGCTGCAGTTGAGCGTAGCCGCCCCTGGCCATGGATCGACACCCCAACCTGAAGCAACTCCCAGCCTCCGGCTGCGGCGGAGAAAGACCCTTCGTCTTCCCCCATCGCCTCCAGGCCACCACGCTTGACGCACGCAAACTTTACCCAACGGATTGATCACGCATGAAGCTTAAAATCGCAATCCTGGCCGGTGATGGTATCGGCCCCGAAGTCACCCACGAAGCCGTCAACATCCTGCAGGCTGTAGCCGAAGCCGGTGGCCATGAGTTCACCTTTAGCGAAGCCCTCCTCGGCGGCGTCGCCATCACCGCCAAGGGCACGCCGCTGCCGCAGGAGACCATTGACATCGCGCTGGACTCCGACGCCGTCCTGCTGGGCGCGGTGGGCGACAACAAGTTCAATCACCTCACCCCGGACAAGCGCCCCGAGTCCGGCCTGCTGCAGATCCGCCAGATCCTCGGCGGCTTCGCCAACCTGCGCCCCGCCGTCGCCTACCCCGCGCTGGCTGAGAACTCGCCGCTGCGCCCGGAGGTCACCCAGGGTGCGGACATCCTCTTTGTCCGCGAACTCCTCGGTGGCCTGTACTTCAGCCAGCCCCGCTTCTGGAACAAGGAGACTGGAGAGGCCGTCAACACCATGCGGTACACCCGTGACGAGGTCGTCCGCGTGGCCCGCATCGCCTTCGAGCTGGCCTCCCGGCGACGCAAGAAGCTCACCTCGGTGGACAAGGCCAACGTACTGGAGTGCTCCCAACTCTGGCGCGCCACCATCGACTCGCTCAAGCCCGAGTATCCCGATATCACCGTCGAGCATCAACTGGTCGACTCCATGGCCATGCACCTGATGAACGTCCCCCGCAACTTCGATGTGGTGCTCACCGAGAACCTCTTCGGCGACATCCTCTCCGACGAGAGCGGCATCATCACCGGCTCCCTGGGCATGCTGCCCTCGGCCACCATCGGCGGACGCATCAACCTTTATGAGCCGGTCCACGGCAGCGCCCCGGACATCGCCGGCCAGGGCAAGGCCAACCCCCTCGGGGCCATCCTCACCGCCGCCATGGTGCTGCGCCACACCGCCGGCCTGGAGCAGGAGGCCGCTGCCGTCGAGGCCGCCGTCCAGCATGTCCTCGCCGAAGGGCACCGCACCGCCGACATCGCTCGCGGCAACGCCACAGCCACAGTCAGCACGCAGCAGATGGGCAAGCTGGTCCACGCCGCCCTGGCTGAGTCCATCGATCGCAGCCAGTCGCTGCACGCCGTCTAAGTTCCGCCCTTCACCGTGCGCCTCCTGCCTTTGAGGGGGGGCGCACCTCAAAACCGTCACCCTGCGCTGTGCCTGCTCTTCTTCCCCAGGACCTCGATCCTCTGGAGTTCAGCCGGCAGCACTACTTCTCGGTTCTCTCATGATGCGCTCCATCCTCCATGCCGCCGCCGTTCTGCTGGTTCTCCCGGCGGCCCGGATCCCTGCGCAGATCACCAGCCCGGACCGGCTGATCGCGCCCCCACCCGGTAACCCGGCAGAGCACCAGGGAGTCCATCCCTCTCCAGACTCCGCCGGAGCTCTCCAGTGGCTGTGGCAGTACACCCGTCCCGAACCCCTAGGGGAGGCCGCCGGACTGCGCCTGGACGCGCGCTTCCAGGCGCTTCTGCAGAACGCCTTTCACCAGCCCCAATCCATGTGGGGACCGCCCGGATCCCAGGAGCCGCTGGCCACCATCCTTCCGCTCTTCCTCACCCAGTACGGCCAGGTCCGATCCACGGACAACCGCTACATCACCATCGACGGCTGTGTTCCCAACTTCTGCGCGGCCTCCGGCCTGCTCTGGATCGATCTCGGCCTGCCCCATCCCCTGCTGGTCTTTGCCGCCATCAACTGGGACCCGAGCGCTCACACCACCCGGCAGCCCCAGGCCAACTACAACCTGTGGCTCTTCGCCTCCCGCCCTCTGTCTCCGGATGCGGTACCCTTCGCCCTCACCCAGGCCATCGCTCACTGGAACATCCGCCTGGCCGCGGCCCACCGTATGGTCCCGCATATCCAGCACGCGCTTCTGGTCGAGCCCAGTGGCGACCACCTCCCTCTCAACCCTGAACAGATCGGCGCCAACGTCATCGCGCCTCAACCCGGTACAGCCACCCCCCAACCCATCTCCACGTCCCATCAGGCAGAGAACGAATAACTATGAGCACATCCACTCCCCGCACCATGTTTGAGAAGGTCTGGCAGCAGCACGTTGTCACCGAGCCCGCCGGCGAACCCACCATCCTCTACATCGATCTCCAGTTGGTCCATGAGGTCACCAGCCCGCAGGCCTTCGAGGGGCTGCGCCTCAGCGGCCGTCCCCTGCGTCACCCGGAGCGCCACGTCGCCACCGTCGACCACAACGTCCCCACCACCTCCATCGCAGACCGCCTGGTGATCACCGATCAGATCGCCAACGCTCAGGTCAGCGCGCTGCGCAAGAACTGTGCCGACTTCGGCGTCGAACTCTTCGACGTACAGGATACCGATCAGGGCATCGTCCACATGATCGGGCCCGAGCTTGGCCTCACCAAGCCGGGCATGACCATCGTCTGCGGCGACAGCCATACCAGCACCCACGGAGCCTTTGGCGCCTTGGCCTTTGGTATCGGCACCAGTGAGGTTGAGCACGTCATGGCGACCCAGACTCTGCCCCAGTCCCGGGCGAAGTCCTTCCTCATTCAGGTCGAAGGCGGACCGAACGGCGCTCTGCCTGCCGGCGTCACCGCCAAGGACATCATCCTCGACATCATCGGCCGCATCGGCACCGATGGCGCTACCGGCTACGTCATCGAGTACGCCGGCTCCGCCATCCGCGCGCTCTCGATGGAGGGCCGCATGACCATCTGCAACATGAGCATTGAGGCTGGCGCCCGCGCCGGCATGATCGCTCCCGATGAGACCACCTTCGCCTACCTCAAGGACCGCCGTTACGCCCCCAAAGGCGCTGCCTGGGATGAGGCCGTCGCGCACTGGCGCTCGCTGGCCACCGACCCCGGCGCCACCTACGACCGCGAACTGCACATCGACGCCACCACCCTCGCACCCTCCGTCACCTGGGGAACCTCCCCCGGCATGGTCACCTCCATTGACGCCTCGGTTCCTACCCTCGACCAGGCACGCAGCGAGTCGGATCAGAAGTCCTTCACCCGCGCCTACGAGTACATGGGCCTCCAACCCGGTACACCCATGCAGCAGATCAAGGTGGACGCTGTCTTCGTCGGCTCCTGCACCAACGGCCGCATTGAAGATCTGCGTATCGCCGCCCGGGTGGTCAACGGCTACCACGTCGCCACCACCGTCCGCGCCATGGTCGTCCCCGGCTCCCAGGCGGTCAAGCGCCAGGCCGAGGCTGAGGGGCTGGACCGCATCTTCAAATCCGCCGGCTTCGAGTGGCGCGAGCCCGGCTGCTCGATGTGCCTGGCCATGAATCCGGACATCCTCTCCCCCGGCGAGCGCTGCGCCTCCACCTCCAACCGCAACTTTGAGGGACGCCAGGGCCGAGGAGGGCGCACGCACCTGCTCTCGCCCGCCATGGCCGCCGCCGCCGCCATCACCGGCCACTTTACCGACGTCAGAACCTGGCGCTTCAAAGCCTGAGTCCTCCCATCATCGAGAGTTGGCCATCAACTCCCTGAGAGCCTCCGGCCTGACCCTACAACGCCGAATCGAAACCACGAGAACTGAGAGCAGATATGCAACCCATCAAAATCTTAACCTCAACAGCCGCGCCCCTGCCGCTGCCGAACATCGACACCGACCAGATCATCCCCAAGCAGTTTCTCAAGCGCATCGAGCGCACCGGCTACCAGGACTTCCTCTTCTACGACTGGCGCCGCATCCAGGAGGGCCCCGATGCCGGCAAGCCCGACCCCGCCTTCGTGCTCAACAAGCCCGAGTACACTGGCTCGCAGATCCTCATCGCCGAGCGCAACTTCGGCTGCGGCTCCTCCCGCGAGCATGCCGCCTGGGCCATCGCTCAATACGGCTTCCGCGCCGTCATCGCTCCCTCCTTCGCGGATATCTTCTTCTCCAACGCCGGCAAAAACGGCATCATCCTCGCCGCGCTCTCTGAAGCCGAAGTGCAGACCCTCATCGCGCGATCCACCGCCAATCCCCAGCACCGCATCTCCATCGACCTGGAGGCCCAGACCGTCCGCGACGATCAAGGCTTCCTCGCCCACTTCCCCATCGACCCCTTCCGCAAGCACTGCCTGCTGAACGGTCTGGACGACATCGGCCTCACCCTGCTGCATGAAGACAAGCTCAATGCCTACGAATCCCAGCGCCAGAGCGCATTCTGGCTCGACCCAAAGCCGCTGAACGCCGCCTCACCCACTTCGACCCTTCCCCCCGGAGTTTGAACCTCGGCGTCCGGGGCAAGAAGATCGCCCGCCACCTGCGGGGGAATCTTCGCCTCAGGCGCTGCCAGCGTAAGCCGCACGGGCCGGGCGCCACAGAACTGGAGACTCAAACCCCGGCATGACCAAACCGCACCACGAACCCGCACCACGAAGAGACGCACGATCAATCTGCAACCGGCACAACCACCAATCCGGCGTGCTCGGAAGCAGGCAGCAGAGAGACAGGAGAGACCGTCATGGCTGACAGCAGCAACGCAAACCCTACCCTAACCGGTGCCGAGATCCTCTTGGCCACCCTGGCCGGCGAAGGCATCACCACCATCTTCGGCTACCCTGGCGGCGCCATCCTCCCTGTCTATGACGCTCTGCGCAAGTTCCCAACCCTTCATCACGTCCTGGTCCGGCATGAGCAGTCCGCCGCTCACATGGCCGACGGCTACGCCCGCGCCTCCGGCCGGGTCGGCGTCTGCATGGCCACCTCCGGCCCCGGAGCCACCAACCTGGTCACCGGCCTCGCCACGGCGATGATTGACAGCATTCCCATCGTCGCCATCACCGGCCAGGTCTCCTCCAAGGTCCTCGGAACCGACGCCTTCCAGGAGATCGACATCACCGGCATCACCCTGCCGGTCACCAAGCACAACTTCCTGGTCACGCGCGCCGAAGAGATCGCCGCCGTCCTCCGCGAGGCCTTTCAGATCGCCCGCTCCGGCCGTCCCGGCCCGGTCCTGGTCGATGTCACCAAGGACGCCCAACAGGCCACAGCGATCTTCGACTTCGACGCTGCCAAGCCCCATCCTTACCGCCCCCACCCCATGCTCCGCGCCGAATCCTCCTCCATCCGCGAGGCCGTAGCGCTCATCCAGCAGGCCAGAAGGCCCGTCATCCTCGCCGGCCATGGCGTCGTCGAGTCCGGCGCGGAAAAAGAGGTGCTTGCCCTCGCCGAAGCTCACCAGATTCCCATCGCCAGCACCCTGCTCGGCCTCGATGCGGTCCCCGCCGAGCATCCTCTCTCCCTGGGCATGATGGGCATGCACGGCGAGTCCTGGGTCAACAATGCCATCCAGCAGGCTGACCTGCTGCTGGCCTTCGGCATGCGCTTCGATGACCGCGTCACCGGCAACCTCACCAAGTACTCGCCCAACTCCAAAAAGATCCACGTCGAGATCGACCCCTCTGAGGTCAACAAGAACGTCTCTGTCGATGTCGCCCTCATCGGCGACCTCAAGGAGGTTCTCAGCCTGCTCACGCCCCTGCTCGCAGATCAGCACCCGCCACGCTCCGCGGCAGACTCCGAGTGGCTCCGCCAGATCCATGCCGGCAAGGGCAACGCCTCGGTGCGCGACATCATCAACCTGCCCGACAACGGTCACCTCTACGCCGCGCACGTCATCAGCGACATCTGGCATGAGGCTGCTGCCGCAGGCCGCCTGGAGCAGACCATCATCGTTACAGACGTCGGCCAGCACCAGATGTGGGAGGCCCAGTACTTCAAGCACCAGGCTCCTCGCTCCCTCATCACCTCGGGCGGCCTGGGAACCATGGGCTTCGCCCTTCCCGCAGCCATCGGAGCCAAGTCTGCCTGTCCCGACAAGGACGTATGGGTCATCGCCGGCGATGGCGGCTTCCAGATGACCGCCGCCGAACTCTCCACCATCGTCCAGGAGAAGATGCCCATCAACATCGCCGTCATCAATAACGGATTCCTGGGCATGGTCCGGCAATGGCAGGAGACCATCTACGACAAGAACTACGCGGCCAGTCCCATCCTGTCTCCCAACTTCGTTCTTCTGGCTGCGGCTCACGGCATCGCTGGAGCCACCGTCAACAGACGCGCCGACGTCATTCCCAACGCCTCCATCGCCCGCACCAGTGGCAAACCCTTCCTCATTGACTTCCAGGTCGAAAAAGAAGATGGCGTCTACCCGATGATCACCCCTGGCAGCGGACTCCACGAGATGCTTCGCCGCCCGCAACACGACCCCCTGCTCGAACTGCCGGAGGACCAATAGACCAACCAGCCGGCGCGGCCTCAGCATCGCATCGCTGCAGTCTGGACGCTTACCAGCAAACGCCCTCTACCCTCAACACTCTGTTCCCTGAGGTTCCTTATGCTCCACACCTTTGTTGCACTGGTTCAAGACAGGCCCGGAGTCCTTACCCGGGTCGCCAGCCTCTTCCGCCGTCTCAACATCAACATCGTCTCGCTCACCGTCGGGGAGAGCGAGCGGCCGGACACCTCGCGCATGACCATCGTCTGCGACGCTCCGGAGAACGCAGCCCATCGCATCCGCGCCTCGCTCTACAAGCTGGAGACCACCATCGGCGTCGATGAGGTCAACCGTGCCGACGCCGTGGTCCGTGAGCTCTGCCTCATCAAGGTCGGCGCCGGCCCCAACCATCCCCACGGCCTGCACTCCCGCTCCCAGATCTTTGAGCTCTCGCAGGTCTTCCGTGCCCGCGTCGTGGATCTGGCCCCGGAGTCCATCATGCTGGAGATGACCGGCTCGGCCAGCAAGATCGAAGGCCTCCTCCAGGTCCTCCGCGAGTCCGGCTATACCATTCTCGAGGTCTCGCGCACCGGACGGATGGCCATGCGCCGCGGCCACCATACCAGCCGGGTTCTTCAGGCCCTCGGCACCCGGCAAGGACAGAACACGTCGGAGTTCCCCGACCCGGACCCGGATGCCCTGCGCGAGGATGAGACCCTCCCGGGCATCTTTGAGGAGTAACCCCGCAGCCTCTTCCAGCAACATCGAACCCACCAATTCGCTACACTAAGCAAACCACGAAGGAAAGAAGATCCCACATGGCAAAGACCTACCACGACGCAGACGCAGACCTCTCCCTCATCCAGTCAAAGAAGGTAGCCATCATCGGCTACGGTTCCCAGGGTCACGCCCACGCCCTCAACCTCAAGGACTCCGGCGTCGAGGTCCGCGTAGGTCTTCGCCCCGGATCGCCGAACGCCAGAAAGGCTGAACTGGCCGGCCTCATGGTCCAATCCGTTGCCGAGGTCTCCAAATGGGCCGACGTCATCATGAACCTGGTCCCCGACCAGACCACGGCCAAGGTATACCACGACGAGATCGCGCCCAACATGAAGCCGAACGTCACCCTGATGTTTGCGCATGGCTTCAACATCCGCTTCCGCACCATCACCCCGCCCCCCACCGCAGACGTCTCGCTGGTCGCTCCCAAGGCTCCCGGCCACCGTGTCCGCGAGATCTACACCGAAGGCGGCGGCGTACCCGCCCTGGTGGCCGTCGAACAGGATGCCAGCGGAACCGCCCTGGCCCTCGCGCTCTCCTACGCCAAAGCCATCGGCTGCACCCGCGCCGGCGTCCTTCAGACCACCTTCACCGAGGAGACCGAGACCGACCTCTTCGGCGAGCAGGCCGTCCTCTGCGGCGGTACCGCGGCCCTGGTCAAGGCTGGCTTTGAGGTGCTCACCGAGGCCGGCTACCAGCCCGAACTGGCCTACTTCGAGGTGCTCCATGAACTCAAGCTCATCGTGGACCTCATGTACCGCGGCGGCCTGGAGTATATGCGCTTCTCCATCTCGGACACCGCCGAGTGGGGCGACTACATTGCCGGCCCACGCATCGTCACCCCGGCCGTCAAGGAAGCCATGAAGGGCCTGCTCACCGACATCCAGTCCGGCGCCTTCGCCAAGCGCTTCATCGAAGACCAGAACAACGGCCGCAAGCAGTTCGAGGCCTTCCGGGCCTCAGAGCGTCACCACCCCATCGAAAAGGTGGGCGCAGAACTGCGCGCGGGAATGCCCTTCCTCGATCCTGTCAAGGTGGTCAACGGAGCCGTCGTCAAGGCCTGATCCACGCCATCCCTGCAAACTTACCCACGCCCCGGCTCTGGCCCTCCAGATCCGGGGCGTCTCTCTTTCACCTTCACTCCTTACTTCTTCACTCCGGGCCACGCACTCCCACTCGTGCCAAGGCGGCATTCAGCCCGGCTCCCTCACTCACATCGCTCGCTCCTGTTCCTTGGCGCCTGCCGCGACGCTCTTCCTCCTCGCGCATCCAACCCTTCGAAGGAGAAACAGCTCCATGACTACCATCGCCACTGCCCTGCGCTTCAATGCCTTCGGGCTCGACAACCTCAAGCTGGAGACCGTTCCCCTCCCGGAGCTCGGCCCCAGAGATGTCCTCGTCGAACTCCACGCGGCCAGCCTGAACTACCGTGACCTCATGACCGTCCTTGGAACCTACAACCCAAGGATGGTCCTGCCCCGCATCCCCGGCTCCGATGCCTCCGGCGTCGTCACCGCCATCGGCTCGCAGGTCACGCTCTTCCAGGTCGGCGACCACGTCACCAGCCTCTTCTTCCAGGACTGGCTCGACGGACCCATCCAGCCCACCACCGGCAAGTCCGCCCTCGGCGGCTCCATCGACGGCGTCTTCTCCACCGCGCACGTCTTCCCGGAGACCGGCCTGATCCGCGCTCCGAAGGGCTATACCCACGCAGAAGCTGCAACTCTTCCCTGCTCCGCGGTCACCGCATGGAATGCCCTGGTCGAAAAGGGACGCCTCCACGCTGGCCAGACCGTCCTTCTTCAAGGCACCGGCGGCGTCTCCATCTTTGCCCTGCAGATTGCCAAGGCCCACGGAGCCCGCGTCATCATCACCAGCTCTTCAGACGAGAAGCTCTCCCGCGCTCGCCAGATGGGAGCGGATGAGACCATCAACTACCGCGCCTTCCCGGAGTGGGACCGCCAGGTGATGCAGCTCACCGGCAACCGTGGCGTGGACCATATCGTCGAGGTTGGCGGTGCTGGCACGCTGCCACACTCCTTCAAGGCCATCACCCCGGGCGGCCACGTCTACGTCATCGGCGTTCTGGCAGGCAAAGACACCGCCATTGATCCCACTCCCATCCTCGCCAAGGCCATCCACACGGATGGCGTTTACGTCGGTAGCCGCTCCATCTACTCCCGTCTGGTCGCTGCCATCGAAACCAACAACCTTCACCCGGCCATCGATCGCACCTTCCCTCTCAGCCAGGCTCGTGAGGCCCTCGCTCACATGCAGTCCGGCTCTCACTTTGGCAAGGTCGTCCTCTCCCTGCGCGGCTGAACTCAATGCCGCTATCAGGATCGCCTTCACCCTCGCCGGGCCGAGTGCCACATGGCGCTCGGCCGGCTTCTATGCCTTCCATCAATTTGGACTCTACCCTCCTTCGGCCTCAATGTTCGCAGTTGTGCCCTTCACAGCCGTTCTCTCCCGTCGCCATGCTTCCCTTCAAATAGCCGGCGATCAACTCTTCCGGGGTCTCGGCGGGCGCTCCAAAGATCACTTGAATCCCTTGCTCGGCGAACAGACCGAGTGCGCGCTGGCCGATGCCGCCGGCAAAGACCAGCTCGACGCCCCGCTCCGCCAGCCATGGCGGCAGAAGTCCCGGCTGATGCGGCGGCGCCTCTATGTCGTTGCGCGCTACGATCTTCTTTTGTGCTTCGTCCACATCGACCAGCGCAAACTGCTGGCAGTGCCCAAAGTGCATGGTCAGTTTTCCGTTCGCTAATGGAATGGCTACTTTCATCTCACTATCTCTCCCGTCTTCCTTTGGTTTTCTGTTCATCTCTTTCGTCCCGGCTCAACATCTCCGTTGCCGCCGTCCTGCTCTGCATAAAGCGATCGTCGGCCAAAGCCATCCTGGGGTCTGTGTTCCGCACCCAACCGCACGCAGCACCCTGAAAACAATCAAACTGCGGAACGTAAGGCTTGATGTCCAGCAGCGGCGTTCCGTCCACCATGTCCAGATCTTCCACGCGTAGGCGATTGCCGCTTCTCCTGAGCAGACGCACTGCAGACATGCCAATCAGATTCGGACGAACCGGAGCGCGTGTGGCAAACAGCCCGTGCGTCTTCTTGTCCAGGAAGGGCTTCACGCTCAGGTTGACCGCTCCACCGGCAGCGCGGTGAAACCAGTAGATCAACCAGACCCGCTCGAACCCGCTCAGATCCCTGAGCCCTGGAACGAACTCCTCGAAGATCTCCACCCAGCCCTTCACCCCCTCACCGGCCCTCGGCTGTATCGGAGTTCCACCTGGCTCGCGATAAGGGGTATGAATCATCCCGATCTGCTTCAACTCCATGCGCGCGTTCCTCCTCATGCATCTAACCTGCGAAAAGCAATCAGCGGACAGTTCTGGCAGATATCCGCGCCCGGAAATCCATCCCCGGTACGGGCCAACGAACCTCCTCCCGTCGCGTCGACCCTCTCCATCAACCGCTGACAGAGCTCGCCGATCCGCTCTCCGGGCAGGATGATGTTTACCTCGTTGCGTTCCGTCTTTCCTGCCGCATAACTTCCTGAACAGGCCGGCAGCAGGTTGAACTGTCCACTCAGATACGTGCCTGCGTTGCCGCCGCAGGCGGACGAGTTGGTCATGATGGAGGTCGGCAGCGGATGGACGCCAACGGCAGCCATGTAATCCACCGCCAGAGAGTAGGCCTGCATCGGATCACAGTAAAAATGCACCGTATCCGCGTGGTCAAACAGACCGGCCTTGGCAAGCGGCGCCACCGCCACGCCCAGCAGCCCTTCAGGCAGCCTTGGCTTGGAGCGGACAAAACGTTCGGCCAACTCGCGGCTCCCGGCATATTTCATCTGGCCTGCGACCTCCGTCTCATCGAACTCTTTCCATCCGAAGCAGTAACGAGCGCTGTGGCAGCTCAGATCGCGCCTCTCGCCATAGATGACCTTTCCCTGCATCCGCGCTGCAACCTCCCACTGACAAAAGGTGAGCGGCTTCAGCGGCGACTCAATCTCATCGCTCTCCCTCTTGAACGCCTCCAACTCCGCCGCAGCGAAGAAAAACCGGACGGCAATCGGATAGTGATACAAATGCAACTCGCGCATCAGCAGCCATTGCATCTCCTCGTAACTCATCATTCACGCACTCCTCGGCGTCATGGGTAAGGCGACCCTGATCCAAGCCGGCTACCAACGATGGACCGGCATGGCACAACTTCTGCGCGCAATAGCCCGGCGCTCCGCTACCGTTGGCCCTCCACATCGGCCTGCTCCAGCGCCGTCAGCTCTCCGGCCTTCCACTGCTCCAGCGCCTCGCCCACCGTGCCGCCTTCAATGGGATAGACATCGATGCCGGCAGCCCACAGGACCGCAAAGGACTTAGGCCCGGCGTGGCCGGTCAGCAGCGCCTTTACCCCCAGATCCGCAACCGCTTTGGCCGCCTGAATGCCCGCTCCCTGCACCGCATTCAGATTCACCACATTCGAAATCGTTTCGATGGACCTGGTCTCAAGATCGACCACCACAAAGGTCTGCGCCCGGCCGAAGTGCGGGTCTACCGCCGCCTCCAAACCCTTTCCTGTCGCAGTAATGGCAACTTTCATGCTTCGGCTCTCCTCTGCCAAGACACCATGCAAGCGGCGTGCCAATGCAGCCAGATCACAAGAATGAGTGGATCTCCCGCCAAACAGACGCGGTTTAGCCTGTCACCCGCCTGCAATCCGCGAACCCGGCAGGACGCAGACATTGCAAATTGCAACGCTACCGGCTCCGCATCTTCTTCCTCGGCGCAACCGTCCGCTTCCTTCGCGGCACTTCGACCACCTCGCCAGAGGCAGCCTTCAGCCGCCGATACAGCGTGCTCGGATCGATGCCCAGCTCACGCGCCGTCTGCCGCCGATTGCCCTGGTTTCTCTTCAGCGCCATCTCGATCATCTGCCGCTGCATCGCGCGCAGATCCGTCGCCGATGCGGAGGCCAGCGCAGACGCACTCAGATTCGCCGGCCGCATCTCCAGCGGCAGATGCTGCAACTCGATCAACCCGCCGCGGCAGAGCACAAAGGCCTGCTCCACAATGTTCTCCAGCTCGCGAACATTGCCTGGATAGCTGTGATCCATCAGCCGCGCCAGCACCTCCGGCGAAACCCCCGCAATCTCCTTCTCCTGCAGCCGATTGAACCGGCTCACCAGATGATCGATCAGCAGCGGCAAGTCCTCCCGCCGCTCCCGCAGCGGCGGAATGCGCAGATGAACCACCCGGATCCGATAGTAAAGATCCTCGCGAAACTTCCCCTCCTGCACCAGTTGCGCAAGGGCCTTGTTCGTGGCCGCCACCACCCGGACGTTCACCTTCACCGACTCAGTCGCCCCCAAAGGCTCCACGCACCGCTCCTGCAGCACCCTCAGCAGACGCACCTGCATGGCCGGCGAGATGTCGCCAATCTCATCCAGAAAGATCGTGCCGCCGTCAGCCAGCGCAAACCGCCCCGGCTTGTCCTTCTTCGCATCGGTAAAGGCTCCGGCCTTGTAGCCAAACAGTTCGGACTCCAGCAACGCGTCCGGCAGCGCCGCGCAGTTCACAGCCACAAACTTCTTCCTCGCACGCGGTGAAAGCTGATGCATCGCGCGGGCAAACAGCTCCTTGCCCGTCCCGCTCTCTCCCTCAATCAATACTGTGCTCGCACTGGCGGCAATCTGCGGCAGAATCTCAAACAGACTGCGCATCGACACGCTGCGTCCCACAATGTCTTCAAAGGTGTACCGTGCCTCCAGTTCCTTGCGCAGTTGCTCCATCGCACTCAGATCCTGAAAGGTCTCCACACCCCCATGCACCTCGTCGCCCGGCCCACGCAAGAGCGCCGTCGACAGACGGATCGGAATCCGGCTCCCGTCCACACCAACGATGCTGGCCGTCGCCCCCATCACCGGCTTGCCACTGGCCAGCGTCCGCCGCAGCGCACAGTTCTCCTCGCAGATGTTGGCCCGAAAGACATCCGAGCACCGCCGCCCCAGCGCGTCCCGGCGGCGCACTCCCGTAATCAGCTCCGCCGCGCGGTTGAAGGCCGTAATCCGCCACTCGTGATCAACGCTGAAGACTCCCTCGTTGATCGAGTCGAGGATCGGATCCTGCGCTGAAGCCGGGTGCTCCTTGTTCGGCTGCGCCACCCTTGGATCTCTGGGAAGATCGTCCATAGCCACCATCCTCACTCAGCCGTATTGCACTTTGCAGTGACCACGCGCACAAAGCATTGCATTTTGCAATGTACCGTCCGGAGTCTTCTCTCCATCTCCCTCTGTTTCCCTCTGTTTCCGGCCATGCAGCGTTTGGTCCGCCAGATGCACATCCCCTCGGTGATGAGAATCGCGATTCCGCAATGGCAAGGGCGCATCGCGCCCGTCTTCGATGTCGCCGGCCACCTCTTGCTGGTGGACGTCGAGGATGGCCGCGAGATCCGGCGCGCGCAGAGAAACCTCATCAGGGCTGACGCCTCCGCTCGCACCGCCGAACTCATCGCCTGCGGCGTCGATCTGCTGATCTGCGGAGCCATCTCTGCCCCATTGCAGCTTCGCATCGACGGTGCAGGGATTCGCGTCGCAGCCTTCCTCTGCGGGGCCGTGGACGAGGTGCTCGCTGCCGTCCTCAACGGCACACTCGCCCAGCCGCGCTTCGCCATGCCAGGCTGCCACCGCTGGAGGAACTGTGAGGACGTTCTACCTGCCGGATCCGCATCCGATCTAGGGGTTCAAACCCGGCAGGGACAAGTATGCCGGGAACCCGCCCCGGTCCAACCCACCGCCGCTCGGCAGCCTTCCCACCTCGTTGAACCAGGTTCAAAGCCGGTTGGATCGGCGAAGACCGTTCAACGATCCGCATCACCCCATCCACACGGCGGCTCCGGTCGCCGCAGCGGATAGATCCACTCCAACCATCCCTCACTCAGGAGACTCGCAGTCCATGAAGATCGCCATCGCCAGCGGCAAGGGCGGAACAGGAAAGACCACCGTCGCCACCAATCTTGCCCTCGCCGCCATGCGACGAGGGCTGCGCGTCTCCTACTTCGACTGCGACGTGGAAGAGCCCAATGGCCACCTCTTCCTCAAACCGCAGATCACCACCTCGCAGTCCGCCACTCTCCCTCATCCCATCGTCGCGGAAAGTCTGTGTACGCACTGCGGCCAGTGCGGCGAGATCTGCCAGTTCAGCGCCATCGTCTGTGTCGGTCAGAAGGTGCTCGTCTACCCCGAGCTCTGCCACGCCTGCGGAGGCTGCGCACTGGTCTGCCCCACAGGAGCCATCACCGAAGTCGCGCACCCCATCGGCATCATCCAGACCGGCAGTGTTGCGGGTACGGACAAAACCGGTTCTCCCGCCGCCCTCCGCTTCGCCAAGGGAACCCTCCGCATCAGCCAGGCGATGAGCACACCCCTCATTCGTCAACTCAAAGAACAGGACCTCGGCCACGATGACCTGGCTGTCTTCGACTGCCCGCCCGGCGCCTCCTGTCCAGTCATCGAGGGCGTGCGCGGAGCCAACCTGGTGCTGCTCGTCACCGAGCCCACACCCTTCGGGCTGAACGACCTGCGCCTCACCGTCGAGACCCTCCAGACCCTCGGTCTCCCCATGGCCGTAGTCATCAACCGCGCCGGCGAGGAAGAGATTGAGACCCGCTCCTTCTGCCAATCCAAAGGCATTCCCATCCTCGCCGGCATCGCCGACGATCGCCGCGTCGCCGAAGCCTACTCCCGTGGCGAACTCGCCCTCGACGCCGTGCCCTCGTTCCGGCAGACCATCGAAGAGATTCTCAGCTGGCTTAGGCAGACGGACCTTGAACCATCCCTGCCGGAAAGCGAAGCCACTCCTTCATGAACTCACTCGTCCAGTTCCGTTCCAAACCTGCAGCTCCTGCCCATCACCAGCGACCAGTGAAAGAACTGGTCATCCTTAGCGGGAAGGGCGGCACCGGCAAGACCTCTCTGGCAGCCTCCTTTGCTGCCTTGGCCACCAACGCCGTACTGGCGGACTGCGACGTGGATGCCGCCGATCTGCAATTGCTGGTCACGCCTCGCATCCTGCGCCGCGAGCCCTTTACCGGCGGCGATACGGCCAACATCGACCCCAGCCTCTGCACTGGCTGCGGCCTGTGCGAGGATCTCTGCCGCTTCGATGCCATCTACACCAACGGTCCCGGTGATCTCGCCTGGGCCGCGCTCCGCCACATCGATCCTCTCGCCTGCGAAGGCTGCAGCGTCTGCGCCTGGTTCTGCCCCACCCACGCCATCCAGATGAATCCCGTCATCAACGGCGAGTCCTTCGTCTCCGAGACGCGCTTCGGCCCCATGGTGCACGCCCGGCTCGGCGCGGCCCAGGACAACTCGGGCAAACTGGTCAGCCTGGTCCGCACCACCGCCCGGAAGCTCGCATCAGAGCACCGCCGGGAGCTGGTGCTCATCGACGGCTCGCCCGGCGTGGGCTGTCCCGTCATCGCCTCGGTCACCGGCGCCACGCAGGCCCTCATCGTCACTGAGCCCACCCCCAGCGGACTGCATGACCTGGAGCGCGTCGCCGAGCTCACCGCGCACTTCCACGTCCCCACCGCCCTCTGCATCAACAAGTGGGATCTGAACTCCTCCATGAGCGACCTCATCGAATCCAGGGCGCTGGACCGGGGCATGAGCCTCACTGGAAGAGTCCGCTACGACCGCGCCGCGACACAGGCGCAGATCGCCGTCCAGTCCATCGTCGAATACGCCCACCTCGGGACCGCTGACGGGATCGCGGCAGACATCCGCCGTGTCTGGCAGGCCATCACCCTCTTGCCTGCCCTCGCTGCCGGCAACCCTCAACCGCAATCGCATCCCCCGCAGTGTCCTTCTGAGTCTTCTTCCCATCACCAGACGGACACCCCCGCTGCGCGCCAGCACCTGCCGCAGAGATCGGCTTCCACCGCTCCGTTGGATTCCCCCGAGCATCTGAATCCCATGGTACGTTGAATACCCTTGGCACTTTGACTACCCAGAAAAGTGGGTAGTGCCTCACTTTGAAATGTCCCCCACTTGCGAGGAAATCGCCTGAGCCTGAGAATGGGTCTATGGACTCTAACACGCTGGCGAAGTCGATAGTGGATCAGGCGATAGGGGATAAGCCGATC
>JAJZDM010000056.1 GCA_021806005.1 Acidobacteriota bacterium
CAGGGTCCTTGAGGGGAAGCGGGGAGTGGTGTGGGTGGGGGCAGGGGCGGTCTGCGCGGTACAGGCGGGAGTGATCCGCTGTGGCTGTCTGCGAGGAGGCTGCGAAGGGAAAGTGCTGACTTCGCGCCGATGCTGGTGAAGGAATGGAAGAGAGCGTGCGGACGGGCTTTGTGCAGGAGGATGCGATGGAGAGACGCGAGGAAGATCGGATGGGTGGGCGCAAGCCGGAAGGGAGGTTGGGCAAGGATGTAGCGAGACTTTGCTCCTTGGCGAACGTTGATGAGGGGTCTTACAGGGATTTCTCTCGCTTCAAGCAGCGGAGATCCAGGTCGCCGATGGCGAAGAGTGAGGTGGTGGATTCATCTGTGGCGTCGTCCGGAGCGAACCGAGCCGAAGGAAGAGCGCTGCACCCATCGAGGAAGGCTCCGGCTCCGCGGCTCTCCGGCGCTTGCTGACCGGCCGTGATCCTGGCGTGAATGGACGAGAGAGGAAGACGCCCTTGCGTGCAGAGCCTGGATGGGTTGCCGCGATGGGAGAGGTTGAAGCTGACGTTTGTTGAAGGTCGCTGGATCAGGAGCATGGAACGTTCTGTTGCTCCGATGGGCCCGGAGCATGCCCGCAGGGTAGCCGCCAGTACAAGCCGCCGAGCGGGGCGAGATTGCCTGGGCAGTGACGCTCTCTGTCTGCGGCGATGCAGGGCGCCAGGTACGCAGTCGCTTCCGGGGGACGTTGTGTGCGGCGCGGAGAGTGCAGATAGACCGTATGAAGAAGATCCTGAAAATATGGAGGAGGCTGGGCGTCTCTTCCGACTTGTCCGCAAGGCTCTTTCGCTTCGCTGTATACGCTCTGCTGCTCTTCCTTGCCTTTGAGTTTGTTACTGTTGATTTCGACTGGCCGGAGCAGGTGGTTCTGGGGGCGCTGACGATCGTCGTTGCCTATGCGCTGCACCTGGCCTCCGGGTCCGAAACGGTTACGCTGGCGCTGATGTTGGCCTCGATGCTGGCCACCGCGCGCTATGCCTACTGGCGCTGTCTGAGCGTGTATCGCGCGCTGGTGGATCCCGCCGGCCATTTGGTGTGGATCGACTTTGTGTTCATTCTGATCCTGCTGACGGCGGAGATCTACGCATGGATCATCCTCTATCTCGGCTACGTTCAATCGACCCGGCCGTTGCGCCGAGCTCCGGTTCCGCTGCCCCGGAATGTTGAGCAATGGCCGCACGTGGATGTTCTGATCCCGACCTACAACGAGCCGCTGTCCGTCGTCCGGTCGACGGCCTTTGCCGCGCAGAATATCGATTACCCGCCGGACAAGCTGCACGTGTATATCCTGGACGACGGACGGCGAGAGAACTTCGAACAGTTCTGCGCAGAGGCTGGCATCGGGTACAGGAGGCGGAGCGACAACCAGCACGCCAAGGCCGGCAATATCAATGAGGCACTGCGAAGCGTCGACTCGCCTTATGTGGCTATCTTTGATTGCGATCACGTTCCAACCAGGAGCTTTCTGCAGGTAACGCTTGGATGGCTTCTCGCAAACCAGCGGGTGGGCATGCTGCAGACGCCGCACTTCTACTATTCGCCGGATCCATTCGAGCGGAACCTCGACCATTTCAAGGAGATACCCAACGAGGGCGAGCTGTTCTACGGGGTTCTGCAGGATGGAAACGACCTGTGGAATGCAACCTTCTTCTGCGGGTCGTGCGCGGTCCTGCGCCGGTCCGCGCTGGATCAGATCGGTGGAGTCGCCACGGAGACCGTCACCGAGGACGCGCATACCTCCCTGCGCATGCAGATGCGAGGATGGGAGACGGCTTACATCAACATACCGCAGGCTGCTGGTCTGGCTACGGAGAGTCTTTCCAGCCACATCGGGCAGCGGATCCGCTGGGCTCGCGGCATGACGCAGATTCTGCGCACCGACTGTCCGCTGTTTGCAGACGGGCTGAAATGGCCGCAGCGCCTGTGTTATTTCAACTCCATGATCCACTATCTGTACGCTGGTCCGCGGCTGGTGTTTCTGACCGCGCCACTGGTGTACATGCTGTTTGGCCACACCTGCATTCCAGGGTTCTGGGGAGCCATCCTGGCCTATGCGATACCGCATCTCTTTCTAGCCACGGTGACCAACGTCCGGATTCAGGGCCGGCATCGCTTCTCCTTCTGGAACGAGGTGTATGAGACCATCCTTGCACCCTACATTCTGGCGCCGACGCTGCTGGCACTGGTGAGCCCGAAGCTGGGCAAGTTCAAGGTGACCGCCAAGGGCGGCATCGTCAAAGAGACTCACTTTGACCACGATATTGCGCTTCCCTACATCGTTCTGATTCTGCTGAATCTCATCGCCCTGGCCAGTATTCCGATTCACGTCCTTTACGGAGTTGCGGCCGAGCCAAGTACGGTGATCCTGAACGCCTTCTGGATCCTCTTCAACACGGTTCTGCTGGGCACGGCCACCGGCGTTGCCATGGAGAGCAAGCAACTGCGCAAGGATGTCCGCCTGGATATGTGTCTACCGGCCGAGATTCATCTTCCGGGGCTGGCGCCGGCCTTTGGTGAGTCAGTGGACATGTCGCTCGGCGGTGCGTCACTGCGTCTTGAGAAGCCTCTTGACCTGCGTCCCGGGGAGGAGCTTGAGGTGCTGTATCCATTGCGCGACCATCAGGCGGGCTTCAAGGCTACGGTGATAGGCCGGGATGAGGAGACGGTACGGATCCGATATCACGAACTGTCACTGGAGGAAGAAGAGATGCTGACGCTGGTGCTCTTCTCCAGCGCCGATACCTGGCTGAATCGAATGGAGGGGCGCGAGTCTGACCGGCCCCTGCGCAGCTTCGGTCAACTGGTGAGGCTATCGATCCGTGGCGTTGGATTTGCTCTGAGGTCGCTTGCCCGGCGGAAGAAGAGAAGCCAGGTGGTTGAAGCGGCAACGGTCACCGCGACCCTGATTCTGGCGTTGCTGGCCCTCGGGTTACCTGCGCGGATGCAGGCAGCGGTAACGGGATCCGAAGAGCTCTCATCGTCCTCCACAGCGGGCAGCGGCAGCTTCGACCACGAGCTTTCATTCAAGGAGCTGGTTCCGGGCGGAGAGATCGCGTTTTATGATCCGCAGTCTGCGCGGAGCGTGTCGCTGGATCTGCCATCGAGCGAGGTGGTGCAGCAGAGCAAACTGCACCTGCGCTACATCTTCTCGACAGCGATGATCGCCAGGCGCAGCTTTCTGCGGGTTCTATTCAATGGAACCCTGGTGGCGGCGTTGCCTGTGCCGGAGGGCGAGGGGGCGGGGCAACCGATCACCACCGATCTGACGCTGCCTGCGGATCTGTTTCTGCGCAACAACAGGCTTGAGTTTCAGCTTGAGGGGGACGACCCCGCGCCGTGCGAACACGCTGAGGGCGTGCCATGGGCGCGCATCGATGCCAGCTCGACGGTGGAGACGGCCGGGGTTCTGCTGCCTCTGGCGGATGATCTGGAGCGGTTGCCCTGGCCTTTCTACGACAGCGGCGTGAGCGGGGCTGCGGCCGCCATTCCATTCGTTTTTCTCGAGCAGCCGGATCGTCAGATGCTGGCAGCCGCCGGAGTGGTGGCCTCATGGTTTGGAGTGCGGGCGGGGTCGCAGCGGCTTGAACTGCCTGTGGCCATCGGCCGGGACCTGCCGCAGGGCAATCTGATTTTGTTTGCCGACCATCCCTGGCTGCTCCCCCCGGAGATGAACCTGAAGGTGAATGGCCCGGTGGTTGCGGAGCGCACCAATCCGAACGATCCCTATGGCAAGGTGTTGATTGTGGCGGGCACGGACGACGCGCAGCTTCTGGCCGCTGCGCAGTGGCTCACTGTGGGAGGCAGCGCGGGAGGAGCAGGTGCAGCTTCGTCGCTGGGGCATGTGCTTCCCCCCGGGCGCAGCGCCGACGATGCTCCGCTCTGGCTGAGAACGAGACGGGCCCAGCCGCTGTGGAGATCGCCCGGGCCGGTGGAGATGCAGGCCCATGGATCGGCCCCGATTGCGATCGATCTTCGTCTTCCTCCCGATCTGTACTACGGCGGCCACACCTTTTTGAGACTGCACGCCGATTACAGCTACAACCCGTCGCAGACGACGGATGGGTCGCTGCTGCGCATTGAGGTGAACGGCGCGAGAGTTGAGGATCTATCTTTGACGCCGGGTGAAGAGACGAGCAGGAGGGTCTCCCGCGTTGTGCCGATTCCGGTAGCTGACCTGAGGCCCTATGCGAACAGGCTCGAGTTCAGCTTTCTTCCACGGCTCGCCAAGCCCGTTGGTTGTGCGCTGCCCCGCACGATTGATCTGAACGGCGCCATCCGCGGAAGCTCCTCACTGAGTCTGTGGCAGCTTCATCACTGGGCGATTCTTCCCGATCTGAAGCTCTTTTCAGCCGCAGGGTTTCCTTTTACGCGGTACGCCGATCTGGCGCAGACGGTGGTTGTACTGCCGCAGTATGCTTCGACCGGAGAGATTGGTGTTTATCTGATGCTGCTTGCGTTCTTCGGTAGCCAGACCGGCTATCCGGCGCTGCGCGTCCGTGTCGGTGCCCTGGGGAGCCAGGGAGGGGCATCCGATTACCTGGTGATAGGAACCGTGCAGGACAGTTCTCTTCTTTCGGGAGAACATCTGTGGGGGCATTTGGCTGAGAGACGGTCGGCGTGGCGGCGCGTTCTGGCGGCGCTGCTGGGTGAGACAGGGGACGCGGGCGCGAGCAGCAACGTGACGGCGGCCAACCTGACGAGGCCTCCCCAGGCGGTCATTCAGGAGGTTCGATCGCCCTGGGCGAAGGATCGCACGATTGTGAGCCTTGTGCTGCGCGACGGCCATGGAGCACCGGCGCTGGAAAGCGCCTTTCCCGACGCTGCCGGCGGGGGCGGTCTGGCGGAGTCTGTCAGTGTGCTGCGCAGCGGCAGATTTGACTCCTACAGTGTGGGGGAGCGGACGTATACGGTGGGCCACATGGAGTGGTGGGAGATTGTTCGTTTCCGGCTCCGGCAGTTTCCGTGGCTGATTGTGCTGTTGAACTTTGTTCTGGGTTTGTTCCTTGTGCCCTGGATGCAGGCCAGGCTCGATCAACGGCAACGGATGAGACTTGAGGTGGGAAATCCATGAGATGGCGATATGGGATCTGGCTGCTGGCTTTGGCTCTGCAGCCTTTGGTGCAGGCGCAGGCCAAGAGCGCATGGCCATTCTGGTCAAGTTATCAGCAACGGTTTATCAGTCAGGACGGCAGGGTCATGGACTTCTCCCGAGGCTCGATGACCACCTCTGAGGGGCAGAGCTATGCACTGTTCTTCTCGCTGGTGGCAGACGATGCACGGGAGTTTGAGCGCATCCGGGTGTGGACGGAAGATAACCTGGCCGGCGGCAGCCTGGCGGAGAACCTGCCCGCCTGGAGTTGGGGAATGGATGCGCGGGGAGCGTGGGGGGTTCTGGATCGGAGCTCTGCCGCGGACGCCGATCTCTGGATTGCGTACAGCCTGCTGGAGGCGGGCAGGCTCTGGCGAAACACTGCCTACAGCCAGACGGGCAGGGCGCTGCTGGACCAGATGGTGCGCCAGGAGGTTGCGTATGTGCCGGGTGTGGGTGCGGTGTTGATGCCGGGGCCGGTTCGGCTTTTCTCCGGCCCAGGGCACTGGATTCTGAATGAGAGCTACGCACCGCTTCCGTTGCTCTTTGCCGCGGCGCAGGCCGATCCGGGAGGGCCGTGGCGGCAGATGGCTGCCGATCTGCCGCAGTGGCTGGCGCAGGCCAGCCCGTCTGGATTCGCCATGAACTGGGTGGAGTGGTCCAATGCAGGATTTACCACGATAGAGAGACCGGGACCCGATGGAACGGGCGCCGGTGGCGCGGGCAGCGGGAGCTACGACGCGATTCGCGTCTACCTGTGGGCGGGTATGACGAACCGCAAGACGCCGGGCGCGGAGAAGATTCTCTCCACCCTTGCCCCGATGGCGCGGCTGCTGGCGAAAGGGGAACGGCCTCCGGAGATAGTCAGTCCGAGTGGAGTGGTTCTGAGCGGGAGTTCTCCGGCAGGATTCGCGGCGGCGCTGGAGCCCTTTCTGCTGAGCTCCGGGGAGACGGCCGCAGCCGGGGTGGAAGCGCAGAGGGTGAAGGCGCAGTTCGACCGCTCTACGGGACTGCTGGGCGCTGATCCGCATTACTTCGATCAGAACCTGGCGCTGTTCGCTTTGGGGTGGAGGGAAGGGCGGTATCGCTTCGCTCCCGATGGAAGCCTGAGGGTTCGATGGGAAGATTAGAGCAAGCAACCTGTCGATGGATCGAGGAGTTTCGATATCGAGGAGCGCCTCTCCCAAGGCAGGCGCCGTCGCCAGCCCGCTGTGGCAGACTCCTTTCTGGAAGAATATCTCCGGATCAGATTCTGGGCTGGCTCTTACTTTTGCTGTTCTTCGCGCTGGCCAGTGCGGGGGGCACGACGCTGGCACAGGCAACCTCGCCGGCTGAACAGGCGCTGCTGGTCCGGGCGCAGGCGTTTGCCGGCCGCGGCCAGTTCGATCGGGCTGCTCAGGCATGGAAGCAGGTGCTGCTGTCTGATCCGCGAAACCAGGAGGCGCTGGAGGGAGTGGCCCGCGCCGAGATGGCGTTGGGTGATCGGGGCGAGGCGGAGGTTTACCTGGGCAGACTGCGCCAGGCGGGCGGCGACGCGAAGATGATTCAGCAGATTGAGGCGATGCCCCAGGGACAGCCCTCCGAGCAGCGTCTTGAATTGGCCCGCAGTCTTTCAGAAAAGGGTCAGTATGCTGACGCCATGGCGATCTACCGTGGATTGTACGGAGACGATCCGCCGGCCGGCGATGTTGCGCTGGCCTACTACGACACGGAGGCCGCCCTGCCGGCCGAGCGCAGCCAGGGCGTAGATGGACTGCGCAGTCTGGTGCAGCGCTTTCCCGCCGATCCGCGCTACGCCATCACGCTAGGCCGGGCGCTTACGTATACTCCGGCGACGCGAGCGGAGGGCATCGCCATTCTACAGAGATACCCCGACATCGCAGCGGCCGAGGGCGCGCTGAAGCAGGCCGAGAGATGGGAGAAGACGGCGGCTGGGAGTGCAGCACGACCGCCGAGTGCTGAGAGCGTTGCGATAGCCGCGGACTATCGCGCACTGAACCACGGGAGCCTGGCGGAGGCGCGGGATGGTTTCCAGAGACTGCTGACCAAGGACCCTTCTGACCGCAGGGCGCTGAGCGGAATGGGTTACGTGTTGATGAAGCAAGGTAACTTTGCCGCTGCCGAACGCTGCTTTGAACGCGCGCGCGAAGAAGGAGCAAGCGGGTTGGACGGAGCGATCATCAAGGCGCAGTATTTGAAGCGCATGGCCAAGGGAGCAGATGAGCTGAAGGACGGCGCAACGGCCGCCGGGATGGAAGATCTCCGCGCCGCAGTTGCGCTCGAGCCGGCCAATCCTGATGCGCTGCAGGCATTGGCAGGGGCGCTGTGGCAGGCGAAGGACGAACGCCAGGCTGCGACGGCGTTTGCGAGCGTTGTTCACCTGGCGCCGGAGCGCCTGGAAGCGTGGCGCGGCCTGTTCCTGACGCAGTCAGCAGCGGGTGATCCCCGCGGGGCGCTGACGACCAGCGAAGGGATGACGCCGCTGCAGCGGATGAGGCTGGAGAACGATCCGGAGTACCTGCGCGTACTTGCCGCCGATAAGCTTGAGGTTGGCAGCAAGGATGGCTATCAGAAAGTTGTCGATCTGGCTCTTGGTGCGGGCTCTCCCCAGCGCGTCCAGGGTTTGCCCGCCGGGGTACAGAGGCAGTGGGCGAATCTGCTGATGAATCTGCATCAGTATGGCGCTGCGATTGCGGTTCTTCAGCAGGTGCTTGCAGCCGCGCCGGAGGATGCGCAGGCGTGGTCTGCGTTGATCTCGGCACAGCATCAACTGCCAGAGAACGATGCGGCCCTGGCGACGGCGGCACGCATGCCGCAGCCGGTGCTCGCCGCACTCAGTCGCGATCCGGAGTTTCTGGCGCTGATGGGATCCATCGAGCAGTCGCGCCAGCAGTGGGCGCTGGCCCTCGGTTGGCTGCAAAGGGCGATGGCTGCGTCAACGGCACCTTCACTGGCTTTGGAACTACAGCTTGCGGATGTGGATATTGCCCTGGGGCAGACGGAAGCGGCGACGGCGATTGCTGAGCGTGCCGTCAAGGAGCATCCTGAGGATCCTGCTCCCTGGCACAACCTGCTGGCAGCTTTGCATCAGGAGGGCCATGACCAGGAGGCGCTACACGAATTGGCGGCGATGCCGGAACCGGTTCGCCGGCGGCTGGATGCGGAGACCGGCTTCCTCCGTTTGAAGGCCTCGATTCAGGGTCTGGCTGGACAGCTTGCGGAGGCAGCCGGAAGCCTCGATCGCCTGGCTGGCGTGTACGCGGACGAAGGGCAGGCGGAGCCGGTGGATGCGCTGCTGCAGTCTGCCTGGGTGTACATGGATGCCGGTGACGATCGCAGGCTGGCGAGCGTGATGGTTGAGGCGGCGCAACGGCCGCAGCTTGGCGGCGAAGAGCGTCTCGACCTGCAGCGGGTTCTCTCGGTATGGAGCCTGCGTACGGCCTCCTCCCTGGCCAAGGAGGGTGACCTGCACGCTTCCATTGCCCTGCTGGAGGCCACCGAGCGTGTCGCTCCCGGTGAGCCCGGCGTCCGGGAGTCTCTGGCCGGACTCTACCTGCAAGCCGGAGAGGCAGAGCGTGCGCTGGCGATGTACCAATCGCTGGATGTGAGTACCGCCAGCCCAGAGCAGTTCCAGGTAGCGATTGGAGCCGCAATGGCTGCAGGCAACAAGAAACAGGCCTCCACCTGGCTGCATAGCGCCCTGGACCGTTTCCCCAGGCAGGTGAAGATTCTCAAGATCGCTGGAGACTACGAACAGTCTGTTGGGCGCTCCGCAGAGGCGGGCAGGTATTACCGCGAGGCGCTGCTTGCGGTGGAGTCGGCGGCGCCGGGTGCGGTACCCGAAGAGATCGCGATCCACCCGAAGGGCGGTTTCAGGAGCGAAGAGGCTACTGGAACGCAGGCGGGCGACGCGACCCAGGGGAATCTGCAAGTGGCAGGCGGGTCGATGGGCGATGTGCAGACGCTGCTCCGATTGCTTGAAGCCGATGCGGCTGTGAAGGTTAAGGATGGGGAGTCGCTGGCCGCAACCCACCCGGCATCGCAGCGGGGCGGCGCCGATGGATCTTTGCGGGCGACCGAGAGTCCAAGCGAAGAGATCCACCGGCAACTGGACGGCATCAAGGGCCAGTTCAGTCCGTGGGTGGGAGCGACGGCGGACGGAGGCTATCGCAGCGGCCAGCCAGGATATGACCAACTCTTCACCTATTCGGCGGAGGGAGAGGCGTCCGCAACGCTGGGTGAGAGGGCGCGCCTCACCCTGATGGCTGGTCCGGTCCGTCTGGATGCGGGCACGGCCCGGGTTGCGTCCACGCTGCGGCTTGGAACGCTGCCGGCAAATGCGATTCCAGTTCCGCAGATGGCGTCCGGTTTAGCCGGCGAGTTGCAACTCCATGCCGATGACTTTGCCGGTTTCTTCGGGACGACGCCACGAGGCTTTCTGGTGACGAACTGGACCGGAGGGGTTTTGCTGCAACCGCCTTCGGCCCACTTTACGCTTACGCTCTCACGCAACTCGATTCAAGACTCGGAGCTCGCCTACTCCGGTCTGAGGGATGAAGGCAGCGCAGGAGGGGTCAGCCAGGGCAATATCTGGGGTGGGGTGATTGCCAACAGCGGAGAGGTCGAGGTTGCATCCGGCGGAGCCAGGTCCGGATGGTATCTGCAGGGCGGATACCAGTACATTACCGGGCGTCATGTGCCGGTCAATCGACGGGGTGATGGCGATGTGGGCGCCTACTGGACGGCGTGGCGGAGAGCCAAATCCGGAAGCCTGACGATCGGCATGAACTTCTTCGGCATGCACTACGGCCGGAACCTGTATGACTTTACCTACGGGCAGGGTGGATACTTCAGCCCACAGGCTTTTGCCATCGCCGCGGTTCCGGTCAATCTGGCCGGCCGATCCCGACGGCATTGGCACTACAAGGTGAGCGGCAATATAGGCGTGCAGGCGTTCTACGAGGCATCGACGCCGTACTTTCCCCTGGATCCGGCCATCCAGAGCGAGCAGGGCAATCTCTATTTCCCGGCCTCGACCACGGTGAGCGCCAACTACAGCTTTGACGGTGAACTCTCTTACGCCGTCCACCAGCACTGGTACCTGGGAAGCTACGCCGACTTCAACAATGCGCGTGACTACGCTGAATCGAAGGCCGGGATCTTCCTGCGTTATGTCTTCGCCGCTGAGAATGCCACTGCGGAGACGGCGCCGACGGGCCTGTTCCCCACCAAGGGCTACCGGCCGATCCTGGTTCCATAGAGCAGCCCAAGGGACGACTGTTGCGAAGGGCGAGAGTGACGCATCTTCCCCGGTGGGAGGGCGATCCGCACTGTTTGGGGCCGAACAGGATCCTTGACAACGGCAAACGTAACCTTGTAAAAGGCAGATATCGCATTACAGGCATAATAACGAAATAAAAAGATAGTTTGTCGCGCACGTCTGGCGTTTCTGGAGTGGACGTCAGCCGCTCGCGGATAGGAGCTTTCATGAGTGGTATGAGGGCACTCTTCGTAACGTCCGCGGTCGTTCGACGCTTTGCTCCTGGCCCGGATGGTTCTTTGCCCTGGCGAAGATCTTCTTCGGCCGGGCATGCAGAAGGAGATGGGCCAGGATGCTGCCCGGCGCGCTGGATTGTGGCATTGCTGCTCGCCGGTCTTCTGTCTTCATGGTGTGCCGCGCAAAAGCAGCCAGGGCTTGCCCCGCTGCCACCCATGGGTTGGAATGATTGGGCCCACTATCAGTGTGACTTTACCGAGCAAACCATTCTGGACAACGCCCGGGCGCTGGTGCGTACCGGGCTGGCGGCTCGTGGCTATCGCACGGTGACCATCGACGACTGCTGGATGCTGAAAGCCCGCGACGGCCGAGGCGATCTGCAGCCGGATCCTCAGCGGTTCCCGCACGGCATGAAGCCAGTGGCGGAGGCCATACACCATCTGGGGCTGAGGTTCGGGATCTATGAGGATGCGGGTTCGGAGACCTGTGGCGGATTTGCCGGAAGCGGCGTGCCGGAGGGTGGAGGAGAGGATCACTTCCTGCAGGATGCGAAGCTCTTCGCCGGCTGGGGTGTTGATTATCTCAAGCTGGATGGATGCAATGTCTATGCCGCCAAGGGTGAGAGCCAGAATACGGCGTACCGTGCGGCGTATCGAGCCCAGAGCGCAGCGCTGCTTCAGGTTGGGCGGCCGGTGATCTTCTCGGAGTCTGCCCCGGCCTACTTTCAGGGTACGGCGGAGTGGTATGACGTACTAAGCTGGGTTCGATCCTACGGACAGTTGTGGAGGGAGGGCTCGGATATCGCCACCTTCGACGTCAAGACTCCGGATGCGCCGCGCTTCCAGAGCGTGCTTTGGAACTATGCCTACAACCTGCCGCTGGGTCGTTTTCAGTCCGCCGGCAACTGGAATGACGCGGACTTCATCATTGGAGGCGACGGCGGCATGACGCCGGCGGAGACGCGCAGCCAGGTAGCGTTGTGGTCCATGATGTCCGCACCGCTGATCCTGAGTTCGAATCTGAGTGCGCTGAGCCCGGAGGCGATCTCCGTTCTGGGCAACCGAGAGGTCGTGAGCGTCGATCAGGATCCCCTGGGCAAGATGGCGACGCTGCTCCAGCGCACGACGGCTTCCGATCTCCTCTTCAAGGAGTTGGCAGACGGTCGGTACGCAGTGGCCGTGCTGAACCGTGGTAGAGCGTCGCTACACGTTGAACTCCGTGCCGCCGATCTGGGTTTTGCGCCGGTGGGTTGCCGGTTCTCCTCCGTTGATCTGTGGAGTGGCAGGCGCGAGCCGGATGCGTTGCGCCTGCAGGCCGAGATTGCGCCGCACGACACGGCGATCTGGAGGGTTCATCCTGCTGGCGCCTGCGGAGCGCCGGCCCGCATGGGGGCGATCACGCGCCTGGCCTCCGGACGCCACCGTGACGCGGAGGGTTATACGCTCTGCATGGCGTCCAATGGGGATGTGGAAGCCTGTTCCGATTCTCAGGCGCAACGCTGGACTGTGACACCTGCGGGCGCTCTCGAATCCGCGGGTAGGTGCCTCGCAGCCGAGGACGGCAGGGTGAGGATGCAGAGGTGCGGATCCTCCGAGGCGCAGCGTTGGAAGTATACGTTGGTGGGCGATCTGATCAACCGCGGCGACCGTCTGTGCCTTACCGGTAGCGCCAAGCAGGGGCTGACGCTGGCGATGTGCGGGCGCTCTCTTGCTGCTCAGATATGGTCTTTGCCTAACGACTGAGCGTGGAGTCACGGGTGATGGCCCGGATGTGTCTAGCCCCGGTTCATGTTTTCGCAGGTGCGGTCTGGGTGTGCGCCAGACGCCTCCATCGAAAGGGTCCAGCGCAGCTCACGGCCGGCTCCGGAAGCGCCACCGGCTCCAGCCGGATTGATGTGGAGACGGCGTTTGCCCGTGATTCTGCGGGTGCTGAGCGGTGAGATCATCCATCGTTGCGCGGTCAGCCGCGGTTCCAGCGAGCGGCTGACCGCGGCAGGATGCGGCGCTGTTCCAGGATGCAGGTTGGGTACAGGGAGCGAGGATGTTGTGGACGATACGGACATGCCGGGGATGGGCGGTCCGCCGTGTCATCGAAGAGATAATATACATTCAGGGTCCGGATGCATTGTTGGATGGAGAGGAACGGAGAGTTGTGGGTCACCAGGTGGGTGGTCCTGGTCGCCGGTGTGCTCCTTCTGCTCTGGCCCAGGAACGGCCGGTGCCAGACGGCTCCTCCATCACCTGACCATCCCTGGTACTCCGGCCAGGAGTTGCGACTAGAGCAGGGTGCAGCCGGCGGAGCTGGTCCCAAAGCTGGAACCGAGCCGGTGGTGGTGGCGGGCAAGGTCTACACTCTCCCCGAGTTGATCGATCTGGCCGAGATGCATAACCCGGAGACTCGCCTGGCCTGGGAACGAGCACGCTCAGCGGCTGCAGCGCTCGGCGTAGCGCGCAGTGAGCTGTATCCGACGATTGCCGCGGCGGTGCTCTCGGAAACTACCCGATCCGAGATCTATCTGAATACGCGCTTTTACCGCCAGACGATACCGGAGTTCGATCTTGCCCTGGAGCTGAACTACACCATCTTTGATTTCGGTGCTCGCTCCGGACGCATCGATGCGAGCAAGGCGCGGCTGCTGGGCGCAGACTTTGGCTTCAATGATGTGCATCGCAGGCTGATCTATCGCGTTGCCGCAGCGTATTATGAGCTGCTGAACGCCTCCGGCCAGGTAGCCGCGGCACGCGCCAGCCTGGCCAATGCCGAGGCGGTCAAGCAGGCTGCCGCGGAGAGGCTGAAGAATGGTGTGGCCACGCTGCCGGACGAACTGGAGGCAAAGAGCGCCGCCGCAGAGGCGGATTATGAACTGCAGTCGGTGCTTGGGGCAAGGGAGATTGCGTACGGCGAGTTAGCCACGGCGCTCGGCGTGTCTCCGGCAGAGAAACTTCAGGTCGAACCGATCGATCACCTGCCCATCCCGGACACCCTGGAGACAAGCGTGGATGAGGCCATGGATCGAGCATTTCATGAGAGGCCCGATCTGATGCAGCGGATGACTGCGATCCGCGAGGCCGATGCGCACCTCAAGGAAGCGCATGCGGCTTACTATCCGACCCTGCAGATGAGGGTGCGCCCCGACGCACAGGCTCTCTATGGTCTGCAGCAACAGTTGCCGTGGGGCAGCACGGCTGACCTGGATGGCGAGGTGGTTCTGGGACTGCACTGGACGATCTTCGACGGGGGCCTGCGCAGAAGCCAGGAGGCAAAGGCCAGGGCGGATCTGCATACAGCCCAGGCCCAGGCAGACGCCTTGCGCGACGATATCCAGGATGGAGTCTGGACAGCTTATTCAAACCTGAAGACAGCCTTGCACCAGCGCCAGGCTGCGGAAGCTCTTCTTGATGCTGCGGATCTCTCCTACAGCGCAGCCATCGAGTCCTATCATGACGGCGTGCGCGACCTGCTGGATGTGACAGCGGCGCAGAAGACGCTTGCCTCGGCTCGGTCAGAGGACGTGCTGGCCCGTGCGCAAGTACTCTCGGCGCTTGCCGCGCTGGCCTTTGAAACGGGAGATTCCATTCAGGCACCTGCCGCGAGGAGCCAACCTTGAGAACATCCGCTCGCCCCTGGACGATCTGTACGGCTGCCTGCGCAGCCTTTGCCTGCTGCGGGTGCTCCAATGCGCCGGCGTTTGATGTGATGGGATCGCTGTTTCCAGCCTGGCTCCTGTGCATCGCGCTAGGCATTCTTCTTGCTGCTCTGGCTCGCTGGATACTGATACGGGTGCACATCCATCTGTTGTTTCCCATGCTGGCGTATCCGTGCCTGGCGGCCGCCTTCACCTTTGCCATCTGGCAGATCTTCTTCTAATCCGGGAGCGGGGCATGATCCGATTCGATCTTGGAAAAACGACACACAGGCCCATTGAACGCTGGGCCAGTTTCGGAATTGTAGTGATGGCAGTCCTGCTCGCTCTGGATGTGATGTGGCGTGTGGATCATCACCCGCGGACGGATGACGCGGAGATCTTCGCGAACCTGATCGGTATCGCTCCGCAGGTGGAGGGACCGATCGTTGAACTGAAGGTGCATGACAACCAGTTTGTGAGGAAGGGCGATCTTCTTTTTGTGATCGACCCGCGTCCGTATCAGTACGCCCTGGAAAGCGCCACCTCGGCGCAGCAGGCTCTGGAAGGACAGATTCAGGATGAGCAGCGGCGGATTGCGGCGCAGGTCAGCGAGATCTCCGTGGCACAGGCAGGCGTTCAAACCGGAGAGGCTGAAGTCACCCGTTGGGCGGCGAGCGTTGAACAGGCCCGGGCCAACGTGGAAAACGCCAGGCAGGGAGTGGCGCGGGTGAAGGCGGAGTGGAGCTATGCGAACGACAATCTCCATCGTCTGGAGCCTCTGCTCGCCAAGCAGTTTGTTACGGTGGACCAGGTCGACCGAGCGCGATCGAACGAAGAGGCCAAGACCCAGGAGCTTCGTCAGGCCAACTCGCAGTTGGCTGCGACGGAGGCGGAGTTGAAGTCTGACCAGTCGCAGTATTCGCAGGCCATGGCTCAACTGACGCAGCGCCGCGCGCAGCATCAGCAGGCGCAGCATGCGGTGCTGACCCTGGACCCGCTGCTGAATCAGCGTGGTGAGCGCGACGCCGCGGTGAGAACTGCGCGCTACAACCTCGATAACAGCCGCGTCTATGCGCCTTTTGACGCTATCGTGACCAACCTCACCCTCTCTGTGGGAGAGTACGCGCACGTTGGACAGCAGGTCTTCACGCTCATTGATGCACGCACCTGGTGGGCGCTGGCCAACTTTCGCGAAGGGCAACTTGGGCATATCCGCCCAGGCATGCCTGCGGACGTATACCTGATGTCCCGGCCGGGGGAACGGTTTCGAGCGGTGGTGGATAGCATTGGCTTTGGCGTGACTCCAGACCCCGATGTGATCGGGCGCCTTGAACCAGGCCTGCCGGATGTTCAGAGAACGTTGAACTGGGTCCACCTGGCAGCGCGCTATCCAGTGCGGGTTCGTATTGAAGATCCCCCGCCGGATCTCTTCCGCATCGGAGAGACGGCGGTGGTTACGGTCCGAGGAAGGTGATGGATGGCGACTACCGCCTTGCCATCCGCGGAAGTGGGAACCATTGCCTGGCTGCAGAGGTTTCTACGCGGGGAGATGGCGCCCTATCCGGGACGGACAGCGCTGGCGGCGCGCATGGTCCTCTCCGCAACGATCGTGATGATCATCGTGATGATCTTCCGAATACCTTACGGAGCGTTTGCGGGACTGTTCACCCTCACGCTCTCGCGGGAGAACCCCGACGCGACGCTCCGCGAGGTAAAGACGCTCACGATCTGGTTTGCTGTATCCACAGCCTATGTGCTGGTGGGAGCGTTGCTCTTCTTCGGCGATCCGGTACTGCACCTGGTATGGGTTCTGGTCTCGCTCTTTCTGATGTTCTACGCGCTGAGTGCCGCGGCAAACTACACGGCGGCCATGCGATTCGTCTATCTCCTTTCCATCTCGATTCCACTCTGGGATAGCCACATCTCCAGCGAGCGGAAGGTTACAGGGCTGTTGTGGGCCGCGGGAGCCATTGCGCTGGCCAGCGCCATTACGGCGGTGGTGGAGATCCTCTATGCGGGAATCTACAGAATCAGTGATCTTACGGAGTTGATTCTTGACCAACTGGGGTGGACCGAAGCGGCTCTGCGGGGTTGGGCAGCGGGCGTTGCGGACCGCCGCGCCGAACAGCAGTTGGCGCGACTGGCTATCCTTGGAACCTCGCGGATCCGCCGGGAGATGCTCCGATCAGGATATTCGCCCGAGATTACCCAGCAGTGGGGCGCGATCGTATCCCTGGTGGGGAGGCTGGTGGACCTTGCCGCCAACCTGAGTCACTTCTCTCCCCCGGAGTCCGCAGCCGCGCGAGGCTCGGTGGGAGAGCTTGCTGAGCAGATCCATGTACTTGCCCGCAGGCTGGAATCCGGCAGCGTCTCGCAGGACTTTGAGAAGGGCGCGGGCTCGGTGGTGCTGGAGTTCGGGATCCCCTTGTTGATGGATATTGAGAGAACCGTGCAGAATATGGTGGAGGTGCTGGATGGTTCCGATCTCCCCAGTACCCTTCGACTTCCGGCGAAGCAACGGCAGAGGCGCATCTTTGTCTCGGATGCCTTTACGAATTCCGATCATATTCGGTTTGCCATTCGCGGCAGCCTGGCCGCCGCGGCCTGCTATCTGTTCTACAACCTGGTGAACTGGCCGGAGATCAGCACCGCTGTTACCACGTGCATTCTTACGGCCCTCTCAACGGTCGGTTCATCACGGCAGCGACAGATCCTCCGCTTTGGCGGAGCCCTTGCAGGCGGTGTTGCCGGCATGTGCGCACAGGTCTTTGTGCTTCCCGGGGTGGACTCTATTGCCGGTCTGACCGTTCTGTTCATTGCTGCTACCGCTATCGCCGCCTGGATTATCACATCTGGACCAAGGCTCTCCTACTTTGGGATACAGTTCGCCTTCGCGTTTTACCTCATCAACTTTGAAGAGTTCTGGTTCCAGACATCCCTCGATGTAGCGGTAGATCGTGTTCTGGGCATTCTGGTGGGGCTATGCGCCATGTGGCTGATCTTCGATCAGCTTTGGGGCGCGCCCGCGATTCTGGAGATGGAGCGATCCTTTCTCTCCACGCTGCGGTTGCTTGCGCAGTTCATCCGGGAGCCTCAGTACTCCGGTGCGTTTGATCGAGAGGCATCCATCGCAGAGAGCTACGAGCACCGTGAGACGCTCAACACGAACTTCAACAATCTGCGTGCATCAGGCGATGGCGTGATGCTGGAGTTCGGATCTTCACGGGAGAGCAATCTCAAGGTGCGCAGCCAGCTCTTAGTGTGGCAGATTCAGCTTCGGGTGATCTTCATTACGAGGATCGCTCTGTTGAAGTACCGTCTGCGGCTGGCAGGCTTCGAGTTGCCGGAATCCGTTCTGCTGGCACAGGGGGCGTTTGATGTTGCTCTGGCCAGGCGAATGGAGGAGGTAGCGGATCTCCTCCAGGGTAAGGAGAGCCAACAGCAGGTTCGAGCGCCGCTGCTGGACGTAGTCGAATCGTCCATCCGGGAGTACCGCGCCGGGGAGTCGGACCCCGTAATGGCATTGCGCCTGGACAGCCTGCTGCATCTGTGTGCCCGCATTGATTCGCTGGTGATCTCACTGGTCAGTGAGATTGCGGCCGCTTCCTGAACGGATCAGCTTTTGGCAACACGTCCGCGTTGCTGCCGCGCTTGAGCCTGCTGTTGTCTGCGTCCCTGTCATCCTGGCTGTTGTCGCGGAAGGGCCAGGTCACTGGCGGGTTCCTGTACATCCAGCCAACATCCGTGTCAGTCAGGCATCCTGCGTGCCCCATATCTCGAAAGGGGCGAGATATGGGGCACGGTGTACCCTGCAGCCAATTCTGAGCGATTTTCAGCCTCTGCGCGTCAGGACGAACGGATTGGCCTGCGCCGTGGGCGTCAGAAGCACGGTCTGAATGTCCACATGCGGAGGACGGGTGGCGGCCCATACGATGACGTCCGCGATGTCTTCCGGCTGCAGCGGATCGACGTTCTGATAGGTCTTCGCCGCACGCTCCTCATCACCGCGAAAACGAACCTTGCTGAAATCGGTCTGCACCATCCCGGGGTCCACTGTAGTGACCCGAATCGCGGTTCCGTTCAGGTCGATGCGCAACCCGTCCGTGATGAACCGCTCTGCCGCCTTGGTGGCGCAGTATACGCCGCCGTTGGCGTAGGCCATGTGTCCGGCGATGGAGCCAAGATTGATGATGTGCCCGCGATTGCGCTCCACCATGCCCGGCAGCACCGTGCGGGTGATGTACAGCAGCCCCTTGATGTTGGTGTCAATCATCTCCTCCCAGTTCTCCACGTCGTCCAGGTGGAACTTGCTGAGCCCGCGGCTCAGCCCCGCGTTGTTGACCAGTACGTCCACGGGCCGCCAGGACTCCGGCAGATCGTGCCAGACACGCTCCACCGCCCCCCGGTAGCGCACATCCAGCGCCACAGGCAGCACCTCTGCGGCTCCTGCCTCGCGCAGCGCCGGCTCCATCGCCTGCAGCCGCTCCATCCGGCGGGCGCAGAGCAGCAGCCGCGCTCCGTGACGGGCAAACTCCATCGCCGTCGCCGCGCCTATGCCTGCGCTGGCTCCGGTGACAAAGACGATCTTGTCTTTCATGGAAGTGCTCATGGTCTTTTCGTTCTCCTGTTCTTGAACCCGCCTGTCCGTGGTCCGGTCAGCCTTGTGCGCAGTTATGGGATGGCGTCTCGCAGGACTCCTGTTGTAACACCTCTTTGGCGCTGCGGAAAAGCCCTTGGGCAAGATCAGTATCGGGTGCCGGCAGCGGGGTGTTTGGCGGCCAGGTCGCGGGCGATCAGGTCGCCGTGGAAGCGGCCGTTTTCGATGAAGATCTCATTGGTGCGCTCGCCCGCCACCACGACCCCGGCCAGATAGATTCCCGGCACGTTGGACTCCAGCGTGGCGGGATCGCAGGCCGGGCAGCGCGCGTTGGCCTCATCCAGACGCACCCCCAGGGACTGGAGAAAGGTGAAGTCGGGATGGTAGCCGGTGAGCGCGAAGACGAACTGGTTGGGCAGCGTCCGTGGCCCGCCCGGGGTGAGCAGTGTCACGGCGTCCTCGGTGATCTCGCTCACGGTGGTGTTGAAGTGCGCCACCACCTCGCCGTTCTTGATGCGGTTCTCAAGATCCGGCTTGATCCAGTACTTGATGTGGTGGTGCAACTCGGCTCCGCGGTGCGCCAGGGTGACCCGGGCTCCGTGCCGCCACAGTTCCAGCGCCGCAATCGCCGCAGAGTTCTTTCCACCGATCACCAGCACGTCCTGCCCGAAGTACGGGTGTGGCTCGTTGTAGTAGTGCATCACCTTGGGCAGCGACTCGCCGGGGATGTCCAGGGTGTTGGGCAGATCGTAGTAGCCGGTGGAGACGATCAGCTTGCGCGCCCGGTGGGTGAGCTTGCGGCCAAAGGCATCAGTGGCGTGGACGTGGAAGGCTCCATCGGAGCCGGTGACGCGCTCCACGTTCTGGTACGGGCGAACGTCAAGCCGGTAGTGCTGCGCCACCTTGCGGTAGTATTCCAGCGCTTCCGCGCGGGTTGGCTTCTGGTGAGGCGAGGAGAAGGGAATGTCGCCGATCTCCAGCAACTCCGGGGTGGTGAAGAACGTCATATTCGCCGGGTAATGAAACAGGGAGTTGGTCAGGCAGCCCTTGTCCACCAGGGCCACGCGCAGGCCCAGCCGCTGCGCGGCGATGGCACAGGCAAGCCCGGTGGGGCCGGCTCCAATTACAAGTACATCCACTGCAGCGGCGTCATGCGTATGCTGGCTCATACCTCGATTCTACGGATGCAGGTGCAGACCGAGGAGAGAAGCCTGCCGCTTCGCTGAGAAAGGGGTAAAGTTAGGCCATGAGGAAGGGTGTTCGCAGCCGGCTCTCCGCGACGAGAGCACCTGGAAAGGGCTCCGCTTGAGGTCTCTTCTTGCCATGGTGGCTACGCTGCTGCTGCAGGCGGTTCTTCCGTCCCTCGAGAGCACACCACCGACGCAGGCCGCGCTCACGGACTTCCGCTACGTTCGATCGCTGAGCCTTCCAGAGAACGCCTCCGGCGCAGCCTGCACGGTGCTGGACGCCAGCGTCTATGCCCACGCCTCCAGCCCCTCGCTGGACGATCTCCGCGTCTTCCGCGTGGTGGAAGACGGCAAGGCAGCCGGACCGCCGCAGGAGGTTCCTTTCGTCATCCGCTACAGCCAGGCCGCGCCCTCCGACGCCCAGACGGCGACGGTGCGTGATCTGCGGCAGGGCCGGGACGAACTGGAGTTCGACCTGCTGATGCCGGCCCGCGCCTACACGCAGGTAGATCTCGACCTGGCCGCCGAGAACTTCATCGCCACGGCCAGCGTGACGGGGTTCGGTGGGGTGAAGGGGTCCGGAGGTGCCTCGGCCACGCTGCGGGCTACGCCCCTGGGCGAGTTCGTGCTCTTCGATCTGACCGCGCAGCATCTGGCGCGCTCCACCTCGCTGGCGCTCCAGGAGTCCACCTTCCCGCGCCTGCACATCCGGCTGCGCCTGCGCTCGCCGAGCGGCGGCGCGTTTCCCCACCTCTCCACAGCGGTTGTGAGGGGCGCGACGGTCCCGGCCAGCCGCGTGGCGCAGACGCTGTACAGCGTGGTGGCCAGTACCAGCGCCGTGGTGCAGAGCGGAGGGACGACGGTGGCCCAGTTTCACGTCCCGGCCCACGTCCCGATCGAACAGGTGCGGTTCCTGCTGAACCCGGCGGGCGCTGCAGCGCGGACCGGCCCAGGGGAGTTTCTACGCCGGGTGGAGGTGACGGCGCAGGCGCAGCGCCAGACCGCCGGCCGGCAGGACGGAGCGCCGGGGGAGGCGGAGCCGGTGGATGACCAGGCTCCGCTGAGCAGTGGCGACCCGGCACAGCCGCCGCCGGAGGTGGTGAGCGGGGAGATCTGGCGGGTGGCTCGCCCGGCCGTCTCCGGGGCTCCCGCGGTGCGGGCGGAGCGGCTTACGCTGGCTGCGGTGCTTGCGTCCAACCTGCATGATCCGGCGACGGTTCGGGTGGTGGTGGAAGACCAGGGCCAGACGCCGCTCAACATCCGATCCGTGCAGTTGGAGATGCGCCAGCGCACGCTCTGCTTTGACGCCTCCGCGGGCGCGGCCTACACCCTGCGCTATGGTGATCCCGGGCTGCGTGAGGATGAGACCGGCGAGGTGGGGGGTGCGCTGGCCAGCCTGCCTGCAGAGCCGATGGTGGCTACGCTAGGATTGGAAGAGGTGAACAGCGGCTACGTTCGGCGCCCGATGAAGCGCACCTATGACGAGCGCAATCCCGATCTGCACTGGGTGGCTCTGCTGGCTGCGATCGCCGTTCTGGGAACCGCCGTCAGCAGACAGGCTACGCAGCAGGGAAGGCGCAGGTAGAGGGTTTGGAACAGGGCAGGCAGAGGCGAGTCAAGACGGTTACTCCGAGCAGGGCAGCGGTTCTGGGCTGCGCGTTTCTTCTGGGCGCAACGGCGGCGGTCGGCCAGGTCATCTCCCCGGCTACCGCCCCGGCGATCACCCTGGTTCCTTCCGCTCACCAGAAGTCGGTTCCGCCGGAGATCGCCGCGGCCCGCCAGGCGTTGACGGCCAGACACTTCAAGCACGCCGAGGAGATGTTTGAAGACTTCGCCCGATCGCATCCGGGCAACATCGACGCCGAGGAGGGGATCGGCGACGCCGAACTGGGCATGCATCAATATCTGGCCGCCGAGATGCAGTATCGCCGGGTGGTGGCGGCGCAGCCCGAGTTCTGGATTGCGCACAAGAATCTGGTGATTGTGGAGGCGGCGCTGGGCCGCTGGGGCGAGTTCGACCGGGAGCGGGCTCTGCTGCGGGACGCGCGCGAGCGCGGGGCTCCCGGCATCAGCGCCCGGGAGAGCGATGTGATCGACTCGTTTGAGCTCCATGGAGAGCACTGGATCGTCCGGGAGTACTTTGAACCAGTGGGACGTTCGCTGACGCGGTACAACTTTGAGTACTTCGGTCCCGATGGCCGGGTACGCGAGTACGTCTCGCTGGAGTCCGCCGAAGCGGCCCGCCGGGCGCTGGTCCGCAGCCCCAACGTCATCATTGGAGCCGATCCCACGCATGCGCCCGCCATCAAGGACTTTGCGTTGAACTACTACACGCTCAAATCGCACGGAACCGTCAAGCTCTACCCGCAGGGTGAGCCGCGCTACGAGCAGGTTCGCGCGGACGTGATCCGCTGGCTGCGGACCCATCCTGCGCCAACGGGGGCGTGAGGCCCACCTGCCGTCATCACAGGCTTTCTAGAGGACGATGGACTTCCCGTGCCTCGGGCAGAGACCGCCGACGGCATGGGGTGCGGAACGGCTTTGTTGTTGATGAATGCGTTGAGGGCGGTCAGCGCATGGAGGCATCCATCTCCGAGAAGTAGCTGGAGGGCTTGAGCAGTTCGCGGGGTTTGGAGCCGTCGGCCGGACCCACGAGCCCATCGCGCTCCATCATGTCGATCAGGTGTGCGGCGCGGCCGTAACCGATGCGCAGGCGGCGCTGCAACAGGGATGTGGAGGCCTTGCCAAACTCGAAGACCAGCCGCACCGCATCGTCAAAGAGAGCGTCGCTCTCCTCGCTGTCCGCCGCGCCCGGGTCATCGCCGGTCTTCTCGTCCTTTGGTCCTTCCAGGAATCCGTGCACGTACTCGGCCTCGCCCTGGGCCTTCCAGAAGTCGGTGACCGCGGCAATCTCCTTCTCGGTGACGAAGGGAGCGTGCACGCGCTGCAGGCGGGAGGTTCCGGGGGGAAGGAAGAGCATGTCGCCGCGGCCCAGCAGGCTTTCAGCGCCGTTGGAGTCGATGATGGTTCGCGAGTCCACCTTGGTGGCCAGGCGGAAGCTCATGCGAGTGGGCACGTTGGCCTTGATGAGGCCGGTGATCACGTCGACGGAGGGACGCTGCGTGGCCAGCACCAGGTGGATGCCCACCGCGCGCGCCATCTGCGCCAGCCGGGTGATAGCCTCTTCCACGTTGGCGCGGTCCAGCATCATCAGGTCGGCCAACTCGTCGATGATGATCATGATGTAGGGCAGCGGTTCCTGGTTGACGTCCTCGAAGAGATACTCGCTGCCGTGGTCGAAGAGCTTGTTGAACTGCTCGATGTTGCGCACATGGTTGGCGGCCAGCAGCTTGAGCCGCCGCTCCATCTCCCGCACGGCGTTGCGCAGCGCGTTGGCGGCCAGCTTGGCCTCCGTAATGATTGGCGTAAACAAGTGGGGAATGCCTTCGTACATCCCCAGCTCCACGCGCTTGGGATCCACCAGGATCATGCGCACCTGCTCCGGGGTGGACTTGAAGAGCACGCTCATGATCATGGCGTTGATGGCCACCGATTTGCCGGAGCCGGTAGAGCCGGCGATGAGGATGTGGGGCATGCTGGCCAGGTCGCCGGTGACGATCCGCCCGCTGATGTCCTTGCCCAGGGCGAAGGCCAGCTTGCTCTTGCTCTGCGCAAAGCTCTCGCACTCCACCACCTCGCGCAGCCAGATGGTCTCGCGCTCATGGTTGGGCACCTGGATGCCCACGGTCGACTTGCCGGCCATGCGCTCGATCAGGATGGACTCGGCGGCCATGGCCAGGCACAGATCGTCGGCCAGGCCGGTGACGCGGGAGTACTTGACGCCGGCGTCGGGGCGGAACTCAAAGGTGGTGACCACCGGCCCCGGATTGATCTGTTCCACGTTGCCGTCGACGCCAAACTCGGCGCACTTTTCCACCAGCACCCGGGCCTCTTCGCGCAACTCGTTCTCCCTCACCTGGGCTCGCTCCTCGGAGCGGTAGAGAAGGGAGCTGGGGGGCAGCTTGTATCCGCGCACGGACTTGGGCGTGATGGCCACGGCCATCAGGTTGGCGTCCGCCCGCTGGCCAAAGGCGATGTTCTGCGCGCTGATGTCGGCCATGGGAGAGGGCATGGGAGGCAGGTCGGGTGAGGGAACGGGCCGAGCTGCCGGAAGCCGCGCCGGTGGCGGCTCGGGCATGGGCACATGAGACGAACGCGGCAGGGAGAGGATGGGCGGAGGAGCCATCCGCTCCGGCGCGTCCAGCCATCCGTCGTCTTCCTCCTCGCGCGAGGCTGAGGCTCCGGCCCCGGTGAGGGAAGCTCCGGGTTCTGCGGCGCTGCCCAGGGGAGCGGCGGCCGCGGCCAGTTGCTGGGCATAGGGCGCGGCAGCCGCTGCTGCAACCTGCAGGCCGGTGACCGGCGCCTCATCGACCATGGTGCGGGGAATCGACTGCCAGACGGAGGGCGCCTCCGGGCCGGCTCCGGGTTCGGCGGAGGGCTCCGCCAGACCCGATTCGACCGGGGAGCGGCGGCGGCTGAACCATCCAAAGAAGCTGGAGAGGAGGGAACTGTTGGGATCCGCCTCCCGGGCCAGCTTCTTTTGCTGGTTCTCCTCTTGTTTACGCGTGCGGGCTGCGGAGAGCGCCCGTTTGGAGGCGA
>JAJZDM010000057.1 GCA_021806005.1 Acidobacteriota bacterium
CCAGCGTAAGCGTTCCCTTCCCATGTGGCTTGACGCCTTGAAGTCCATCGATAAACTCGACCTTCGAGTCCGTCCAATCACTCCCCGCACCGTGGTTCAACGTCGGCGCGGCAGGACCGTCCGCTCGCACCCTCGGCTGTGCATCAAGGGGCATCAGCAGCACCACAGCGGTAAGGGCAACTACAAGAGATCGAAATCCGGCCAAACGGGGCATGATGGCTCCAATTTAGAATATACCCACTGGAATATTCCCGCAGGTATATTCTTAGACGCGCGCCTCGATAAAAGGACGCAACAAACAATCGCCAGCCGCAGGAGCGGGTCCCAGCTCCTTACGTCACGTCGATAGCCCGTGTGCCTCTCAACTTCGCGCAAGGCGCACGGAATCTCGCTGCTCAGGTGACGCCGCAGCCCTCAGCGGCCGAAGGCAAGTCGGAGGCCCAGCAGGATCAACAGCGCCGCGAAAGACCGGCGCAGCACGGTATCGGAGAGGTGTTGTGCCCAAAGGCCTCCAAACCAGCCGCCCGCGGCAAAGCCCAGCGCCACCAGGATCGACAGCCTCACATCCACCTGCCCATCCTTGTAGTACTCCCAGAATGCAAAGATCCCGATCGGCGCCAGCAGCGTCGCCAGGGATGTACCCTGGGCACGCTTCTCTGTCATGCCATAGAAGAAGATAAGCGCCGGGATCAGAAAGGCCCCGCCACCGACGCCGATCAGCCCGGAGATGGCGCCGATGGCAACACCCAGCAGAAGTCCACCCATATCCGGCAGCGGATTCATGGAAGGACCTCACCGGAGCAGCGTATCCGGCCCTGGGGCGGACAGGAGTGAACATACTGCAGGCTGAGCGGGAGGTTCATTCGTCTACCCTCTGGAGCAAGAATGGCATGCCTTCATCGTCTTGAGGCTAAAGAGCGTAAACCGGGGGTGTCAAGCCACAGCACCGGAGCCTGACGCGGACCCGGAGCCCGGAGTCAGAGACGGAGAAGGCCGCTCCAAGCGCCTGGAATGTGCGCCCTCCATCCCCCTCCGCTCAGGCGCGGCCTTCACCTTTGGAACTCCGGTGAATCTGATCTCCCAGCTTCTCCAGAAAGCGATTGATCAGCGCAATACTGCGGCGCAGCTCCTTGTGGCGAAACTGGCTCAGAAGAGACAAAAGCCCAGGCGGCTCGATGATCGGCTTGTCGTAGCAGCCCAGCGTCTCCCCGGCCGCGCTGGCAATACACTGCAGCACATCCGGATTGATCGCTCCCAGCATCTTCGTCAGGATGATGCCGTTGCGCATGGCGCGCACGGATTCACCGCTGCTGGCCGCATCCGCAACCGCCTCCACCATCCTGTCCTTGGCCCCCAACGCACCGCGCAGCAGCTCAAAGACACCCTGCTCGTGCATCTGCTGTAACAGCTCGTAGGAGTCCAGCAGGGCCTCGGCATACTCCACCGGAGCCTCCTCCAGCCGTCGGCGCAGCTCTGCGCGCACATCCTGCGGCGGTAACTCCAAAGGAATGGGTTGCGCCATTGTGATTCTCCTTTCCTCTACAGATCTTCCTCAGCCATCCACTACCAGACAGCGCCGACGTAACAGTGTGCCCAGGCAAATCGTAACGGATTGCCCGGAGCTTCGCTTCCGTCACCATGCCTGCTCCCCTCGCCGCAGACGGGGATCAGGCAGCATCATCACCCTCGCCACCGCCAGCAGCGCCGGCAACCCCATCGCAAAGATCGCCACCATTTGCAGGGCCGCATAGTAGTTGTTGGCCACATAGCGCGCGGCAAAAAGCGCATAGACCAACACCGGGAGAGCAGGAAACCACCGCTCCTCCGCGTACCGCGGGTCGGCTTTCTTCCACAGAAAGCCGGCGATCAGATACACCAGAAACGTGGTCACCAGCCATCCTAGGTAGTTATGCCGCGGAACGCCGTAGTAGGCCCCGCCGTTCTCCCAGACCCAGTTGGCTCCGGCGGTTGACATCCCTGGATCCATCACCACATCCCACGCCGTCATCGTCACAGCGGCAACCGCTGCCTGCAGCACCATGCCCGGCCATACATGGGTATTCAATCCCTGCAATAGAGCCCGAGCGACCATCCATGATGGATAGATCATCATGAACCACCCCAGCGGGATCAGCACCGGCACATGTCCCAGCTTCGGCCCTAAAAGATCACTGTAGTGATAGGCCCCGAAGATCCATCCCGTGCCGACGCCGATCTCTTCCATCGTGTAGGTCACCAGCGCCGAAGCAAAGAAGAAGATCCCCGTTCGTTTCCATCCCTCCAGCGCCGCACAGTGCAGCACGGAGAACAGCACAAACACCAGGGTGAACACGATGTTTCCCGCCGTCGGCAGCTTGATCCATGCGTGGACTGCCTCTGCGAAGATCAGGTAACTGGTGGCGGCATAAAACGGCCACACAGCGGCTTTCAAGGGTCGCATCCTCCATCCTTTCGATACCAGACTTTAAGCCGTCTTTATCCAATCACCGTGTCGTCGCCACGCTTCATCCCGCAGCAACCTTGATGCGCAGCGGGCCTCCTCTGGCTCTCCTCTCCTCTGCTCTGCTCTCGCCTTCGGCAGGGCCCTCAGCCAGCCTGCCGGGGCGTGATCTGCACCAGCTCCGCTCCCGCTCCATCACCGGCTCCAGACCCGGGCTGGCGATAGTCCGCCCGCTTCCACTTTCGCTCCACCTCCACGCCCCTCTGCGGCGTTGGTGTTCCCCAGCGCGAGTTGCTGCGCGGCAGCGGGTTCGGACCCGTCGCCTCCAGCACGCGCATCCGCACCGCGGCCTCCTTGTACGCCGGCGTGTGCGTAGCCAGGTCCGTATGACTGCTGGTCAAGCGGTTCACCGGCTCCTCGCTGGAGTTCATCGGCATATAGAGCTGGTTGCTCTGCACTCGCTCGGTCACCAATGCCTGCGCCTTCACCTGCCCGTGGCGTGAGGTGAGTTCAATCCAACTTCCGGTCTGCACGCCGCGCTGCTGCGCCAGTTCCGGTGAGATCTCAATAAAGGTGCAGGGCGTCTTCTCGCGGATCCCCTCCGTCCGATAGGTCATGTTGCCCTCGTGGAAGTGCTCCAGCAGGCGGCCGTTGTTCAGGTGCAGATCGAACTCCGCATCCTCCTGCTCCGTGGGCTCCGTCCAGGGCACGGGGAAGAACCTGGCCTTGCCATCCGGAAAGTGAAATCTCCTGGTATAGAGCAGCGGCTGATCGCTGCCGTCCTCCGCAACCGGCCACTGCAGCGTCTTGTACCCCTCCAGGCGCTCATAGGTCACCCCGGCCAGCAACGGCGTCAGCGCCGCAATCTCCGCGTAGATCTCACCCGGATGCTGGTACCTCCAGCCAGCGCCCAGGCGATTGGCCACCTCCTGGATGATCTTCCAGTCGGGACGGCTCTCGCCGAGCGGCTCCATCACCTGGTAAAGGCGTTGGATGCGCCGCTCCGTGCTGGTGAAGGTTCCCTCCTTTTCCATGCTCGAGCAGGCGGGCAGAATCACATCCGCAAACCGGCAGGTCTCGGTGAAGAAGATCTCCTGGACCACAAAGAACTCCAGTTGCGAAAGCGCGCTCTGCACGTAGTTCGCATTGGAGTCCACCAGGCTCATCTCTTCGCCAAAGAGATACATCGCCTTCAGATGGCCATCATGCACGGCGTCGATCATCATATGGTTGTCCAGGCCGGGCTGGGACGGAAGCGAGACGCCCCAGGCCTGCTCAAACCGGGCCCGGACCTCCGGATCGTCCACCGGCTGATAGCCGGGGAAGAAGTTCGGCATGGCGCCGTGGTCGCTGGCTCCCTGCACGTTGTTGTGGCCGCGCAGCGGATACGCGCCTGTGCCGGGGCGCATGTAGTTTCCCGTGGCCAGCAGCAGGTTGGAGATCGCCGTGGAGGTATCCGAACCCATGACGTGCTGCGTGACGCCCATCGCCCACAGAACACATACGCCACTGGCCTCCGCGATCATCTGCGCCACGCGGGTCAGCGTCTCGACAGGAACGCCGCACCTCTCGCCAGCCATCTCCATCGTGAACGGCTCCAGGCTCTGGCGATAGGCCTCGGCATCGTTCACCCAGGTCTCGATAAAGCTCCGGTCGGCCAGGCCGTTGTCCAGAAGATAGCGGGTCACCGCCGAGAGCCAGATCAGATCCGTTCCCGGACGAGGGCGGAAGAAGAGATCCGCGCGGCGCGCCATCTCATGCTCGCGCAGATCGGCTACGATCAGCTTCTGGCCGCGCAGCTTGTGCGCGCGCTTCACCCGCGTCGCCAGCACCGGATGGCTCTCCGCCGTGTTGCTGCCGATGATCAGCACCAGCCCTGCCTGCTCGATGTCGGTGATGGAGCCGGAGTCGCCGCCGTAACCTACGGTGCGAAACAGGCCCATGGTCGCCGGCGCCTGGCAGTAGCGCGAGCAGTTATCCATGTTGTTGGTGCCGATCACGGCGCGCGCCAGCTTCTGCATCAGGTAGCTCTCTTCATTGGTGCACTTGGACGAAGAGATGAACGCCAGCGCGTCCGGGCCGCTGGCCGCCTTGATCTCCGTGAAACGCCGCGCCACCAGGCTGAGCGCCTCCTCCCACGAAGCCGCGCGGAAGGCTCCTCCCTCCCGGATCAGCGGCGTGGTAAGGCGCTCCGGGCTGTTGACGTGGCCCCAGCCAAACTTGCCCTTGATGCAGGTGCTCACCCCGTTGGCTGCGCCCAGGGCAGGCTCAACCTTCAGAATCTCGCGCGCCTTGTCTCCTGTGCCGGTCCACACGTCAAAGCTGCACCCCACGCCGCAATACGTGCAGACGGTCTTGGTGCTCCGGATGCGCTGCTCGCGCATCGCCGACTCGATCTCCGAGACCTGCAGGATCGATCCGTATCCCATCTCCGGCTCAATCCCCTTCACCACCTCGATCATCTTCTCCAGCGCCGTGCCGGGCAGCGCGGTGAAGTAGCCGGCCTCACCCAGCATCGACCGCTCCATCAGCGCATTGCAGGGGCACACCGTGACGCAGTGGCCGCAGGAGACGCAACTGGACTCGCCGATCGGCACGCCCCCATCCCACAGCACGCGCGGATGCTCATCCTCCCAGCGGATGCTCAGCGTCTCATTCACCTGCAGGTTCTGGCAGGCCTCCACGCAGCGCCCGCACAGAATGCACTGGTCCGGATCATAGCGATAGAAGGGGTTGGAGAAGTCCTTGGCGTAGGGCTTCGGCTGGTAGGGAATCTGCTGGTGCTCCACCTGCAGCAGCCGGGTGGTGTTGTGCACGGTGCAGTTGCCGTTGTTGTTATCACAGACCGTGCAGTACAGCATGTGGTTGCCCAGAATACGGTCAAAGGCCTCGCGCTGCGCCCGCAGCGCCCGCTCAGAGCGGGTCAGCACATTCATGCCATCGGCGGCCTCTGTGCCACAGGCGCGCACCAGTCCCCCATCCACCTCCACCATGCAGGTATCGCAGCTCTGGATCGGTCCCAGTTGCCGGTGATAGCAGACCTGCGGAACCTCCGCATCGCCGCCCCCCACCCGATGGAGAAGATCAATGAGCCGCTCCCCAGGCTGAACGTTGTGCTGCACTCCATTGAGGGTCAGGGACATGAAAAGCCTCCTCCAGCCGACGCCAGCCCCGCCCGGCCAACCACGGCCCGGTGGAACTCCGGCACTCCGAATCGTAGTCGCTTGGATGCGGCGGCGCAAAGAAAGGGCGCAACTGTAGAGCGAAAGACCGAGCCGGGCAAGCCGCGCGGTAACGCCACGTTCAGCCGCTGCCGATACAGGCCGCGCCCAAAACGGGAGCCCGTGGCTGCGTCAGCCCTGCCCCAGAATCTCCCGGATCCTCCGGCCTCAGGGCACGTAAGGCGAATCGCGGAAGCCGAACCAGCGCAGTTCGGTGGTGTACAGGGCCTCCGTCTCATAAACCATGATCAGCCGCTTCAATCCGAACGGCCGCGGCAAGGGAGCAGCCTGCAGCCTCCATGGGAAGTGATAGTGTTCCAGGATCACTCCCGCGCGGGGCAGATGGTAGGAGGAACTGACCACTTCGGCGCTCTTCCAGCCCCGCTGCTGCATCAGCTTGTAGCTGAAGTAGATGTTCTGAACCGTGTCATGCGCCTGGTTCTCCACCACCACATCGGAGGCCGGCACGCCCATCTTCTCGGCCAGATCGGCCATCACCTGACCCTCCACAAAGGTGTTCTCCGTGGGTCCGCCGGTAAACAGCATGTGACCGGCCCGCCCGGCCTTGAACTCTTGTACGGCTTCGGTGACGCGCGTGATCTCCTCCGTGGAGGGCTGCCCGTCGAGCTCCGCAGGACAACCCAGCACGATGATCGTATCGAAGTGCGTCAGCCGAGTGTTGCTGGTCGGAACGGTCTCAAAGCTCACCACCACCGCCAGAAAGGTTGCTACCACCAGCAGCCCAACCCCGGCAAGAAATCGCTCCACCCAACGCAGCATGCTCTCTCCAGCAATGTCCAGATTCGAAGAATCTGTCGGTTACGAGATTCGAAGAATCCGGGGTAGGAAATGGGCCTTGCTTGCGGGTCCCGTAGGAGGTTCTTTCGCCTCCCGGCCGTTCATGCTTGCCGATCTAGCCGCGCACCGACTGTTCGAAGGCCGGAGTTTCATTCCCTGCCGTCAGTCTGCGGTATTCCATCAGCATGTTGGTGCGCCAGCGCAGGATCATTCCGAAGGCCAGCACAAAGAACAGCGCGCCGGACTGCTCCACGCTCAGCAGTTGGTCGAAGTATCCATGGGCCAGGATGCGCGCCGCGGCCAGCACCAGGATCACCGTGAAGAAGGCCGTCGAGCGCTGCATCATGATGTCCTTGCCCTGCACCACCAGACGCGAGGTACGCAGCAGCGGGTAGGCAAGACCCACCGCGCCGATCAGAAACGCCACGACGCCCCACGTCCAGGGAAAGCGAAACTGGGGCACCAGAAACATGGAAAACCCGCTTGCCATGCCCAGCGGAGGAATCACGATCTTTCTCAACGTAACCGCGGTGCGGCCCTCGCGGATCCGCCACACCAGCACGCCGGCCAGGCCAAGCACACCGCCGATCACCGAGATTTTATCCGGATGAAACATCCTCTCCATTGTACCCGGTCCGGAATCGCCGCATCCGGCCCCGCATCCCGCGCAGGACCGCTCGCTCAGCCGACGGGACCTTCCTCCTCCACACGAACACCCTGGAGCAACGCCTCCTCCGTGAGCCCTGCCACCGCGTCAAACAGTTGAATCTGAAAGCTCCCCGGACCCTGCGAGCGTTCCGCTGCCCGTTCGCCGGCAAGCCCATAGACCGCCAGCGCCGCCGCCGTCGCCAGAACAAAGTCAGACTCCACCGCCGCGCAGGCCCCGATCACCGCCGTGGCCATGCATCCGGTCCCTGTCACCCTGCCCATCCACGGATGGCCGTTGGCAACCCGCACACTGCGCGTCCCATCGCTCACCACGTCCACCGCGCCGGTGATGGCGACGACGCAGCGACGCTGCCGGGCCAGTCTCCCGGCCAGCGCGGCGGCATCGGCACAGACGCCGACGGACTCCACGCCACGGATCTTCACCTCAGCACTGGCCCCGGCTTGGGCCTCGGCTTGGGTATCGGCTGGAGCCAGCGCAGCGATCTCGGCCGCATTGCCGCGAACCACCGCGATCGAAAGTTCATCCAGCAGCCGCAGGGCGCTCTGGGTGCGCAGCCGGGTCGCGCCCACCCCCACCGGGTCCAGAACCACCGGTATGCCCAACTGGTTGGCGCGGCGGCCCGCCATCCACATCGCCTCCACCTGCTCCGGGCAAAGCGTGCCCAGATTCAGCACCAGCGCGCCGGCCGCCTCCACCATCTGCTCCACCTCTTCTCTGGCCTGGGCCATCACCGGCAGAGCGCCGATGCACAAGGTCATGTTGGCCACGCCGTTCACGGTGACGTAGTTGGTGATGTGATGCAGCAGCGGCCTCCGGGCCCGCACCCGTTCGACCACCTCTGCAATCTGTGCCTGCGTCATGCTCATGGAATCCTCTGCTTCTCCCGCTTCTCCAGAACCTCCGCCAGATGCACGGCGCGCCGCTCGGAGTTCTGTGCAATCTGCTCCCGGCAACTGAATCCATCGGCCAGCAGCAGCGTCTCCGCAGATGCCTCGCGAACCGCGGGCAGCAGAACGCGATTAGCCAGGGTCTGCGAGATCTCGTACTTCTCCCGCTCAAAGCCAAACGGCCCGGCCATGCCGCAGCAGCCCGCGTCCAGCACCGTCACCTCCGCTCCCGTCCGCCGCAGCAACTCCAGCTCCGCCTTCATGCTGAAGACGGACTTGTGATGGCAGTGCCCATGGACCACCACGCTGCTGCCGGCAAGCTCCGGTGGCTTGTACTGCGGAGCCCTCTGCAGCAGAAACTCGCTCAGCAGGAAGGTCTGGTCGCGCAGTCGCGCCGCGCGATCATCCCCGGGGAAGAAGTTGCCCAGCTCATCGCGAAAGACGCTGGCGCAGGAGGGCTCCAGCACCACAATCGGCAGACCGGCGTCGATCTGCGGACCAAGGATATCGAGAATCCGCACCAGGTAGCGGCGCGCCTCATCCAGCAGCCCGAAGTCATACAACGGACGCCCGCAGCAGACGTGCTGCCGCGGCACCTCCACCTCGAAACCCGCCTCTTCCAGCACGCTCCTGGCGGCCTGCAGCGCCTGGGGATGGAAGTAGTTGTTCCAGGTGTCGGGCCACAACACCACGGTCTGCACCGGCAGCGGCGCGGAGACGCCTGCCGAGCCATCGCGCCTGTTCCCACGCTGGAAGCCGGCCTTACTCTGAAAGCCGGTCTTACTCTGGAAGCTGCGCGCGGCAAACTGCGGCAGCCTTCGCTCCGCCGCGATGCCCAGCATCGCTTTGATCGCGTCACGCACTCCGGGAATCTGCAGCGGCAGATTCGCCAGCCGGGGCGTAATCCCGGGAACCGCCGCGGCCATCCGCGCCCACTTGTCCATGAAGCCAAACACGTAGTCCCGCAGAGGGTGCCGATTCGTCTCATGATAGTGAGCCAGAAACTCGGCCTTGTAGGTGGCCACATCCACATTCACCGGACACTCGCTCTTGCACGCCTTGCAGGAGAGGCACAGATCCAGAGCCTCCTTCACCGCCGGGCTGGACCAGTCCCGCTTCAGCAGGTCGCCCTCCAGCATCTCCCATAGCAGGTGCGCCCGGCCGCGGGTGGAGTGCATCTCATCCCGCGTGGCCATGTAGCTCGGACACATGGTTCCAGCGCCCTCCTTGCGGCACGCCCCCACCCCCACGCAGCGCAGCGTCGCCTCTTCAAGCGATCCCTTGCCGTTCGAATCCCCCACATGGAAGCTCTTGTCGTTGGGGAACGCAAAGTGCGTCTCCACCGGCTCACGCTTCACCCCCGGACCAACCCGCAGGTTCTCCGCCGGGGTATAAATCTCCGCCGGAGTTCCCTCCGGAATCACCGCCGGAACGGAGAGCTTGCCTGGATTCATCCTGTTCGCCGGATCCCACACCGCCTTGAACTCTCGAAACGCCTGGATCAGCTCCGGGCCAAACATCTTGGGCAGCAGCGTAGACCGTGCCTGGCCATCGCCATGTTCGCCAGAGACCGATCCCCCGTGAGCCACAACAATATCCGCCGCCAGGTCAATGAACTCCAGGTAGCGGGCCACGCCACCCTCGCTCTCAAAGTCAAAGTTGATGCGCAGATGCACGCAGCCCTGACCAAAGTGGCCGTACATGGGGCTGCGGTAGCCATACCGGCGCATCAGCGCAAACAACTCCCGCAGATAGGATCCCAGCCGCTCCGGCGGCACCGCCGAGTCCTCCCAGCCCTCCCAGCCATGCGGCTCCCCCGGAACAAACACCGTCGCACCCAGCGCCGACTCGCGCAGGTGCCAGATGCGGCGCGCCTCATCCTCGGAGTACACGCTCACCGACGGCTTCGCGCCAAACTCTCTCGCCGCCGCGCAGAACCGCTGCGCCTGCGCCTCCGCGTCTTCCAGCGTCCAGCCGCCAAACTCCACCAGCAGGAACCCTCCCTTGCCCTCGGGAAGAACGCTCAGCTCGTCGATCGCCAGCCGCTTGCGACGCATGAACTCCGTCAGCATGGAGTCAAAGCCCTCCAACCCGATGGGCTTGTACTCCAGGATCGCCGGCACATAGTCCGCTGCCTGAAAGGCGTCGTCGAATGCGGCTACCACCAGGCGGCGGAAGGGCGGGCTGGGCATCAGCTCCAGCTCCGCTCCCAGCACGGTCACGCAGGTCCCCTCACTGCCCACCAGCGAACGCGCCACATGGAAGCCGTTCTCCTCCAGCAGCCAGTCCAGGTTGTATCCGGAGACCCGGCGCGGAATGTTGGGGAAGCGCTCGCGAATCAACGCACCGTAGCGGTCACGGATCCGCGCCAGCCCCTGATAGACCTCCGCGCGCCGCCCGCCCTGGGCCACAATCGCGGCCAACTCCTCCGCGCTGGTGGCGCCCACGGTCATGCGCGTGCCGTCGTACAGCAGCACATCCATTCGGCTGATGTTGTCCACCGTCTTGCCGCCCATCAGCGCATGCGTTCCGCAGGAGTTGTTGCCGATCATCCCGCCGATGGTGCACCGCGAGTGCGTCGCCGGATCCGGAGCAAAGGTCAGCCGATGCTGCTCCGCCGCCTCGCGCACGCGATCCAGCACAATGCCTGGCTCAACCCAGGCCCTCCGCTCCTCCGCATCCAGGCTATGGATGGAGCGCATGTACCGGGAGAAGTCCAGCACCACAGCCACGTTGCAGCACTGCCCTGCCAGGCTCGTTCCGGCGCCGCGGGCCAGCACCGGCGCCCCAAACTCGCGGCAGACGGCCAGCGCCGCCTCCACATCCGCCGCATCGCGAGGAACCAGAACTCCGATGGGAACCTGTCGGTAGTTGGAGGAATCCGTCGTATACAGCGCCCGGTATCCATCATCGAACCGAACCTCGCCACGGATGGCGGCGCGCAGACGGGCGGCAAGCCGCGCCGGCTCGCCAGGCCCCTGGTCCATGATGGGAAAAGGATGACCATACTCGTTCAAACCATCTCTCCTTACCAGCCGTCGACGCGACTCCAGCTCCGCTCGTCCTGCGCATCTCTGCCTGAAAAATGGTAACGCCAGGGCGGAGGGTGCGTCATGGTCCGGCATCACGCCATCTCGCCCGGCCATCTCGCCCGGCCATCTCGCCAGACAAGCGCGCCAGCGACCAGCCGCGCAGCAGTTGACATGCATCTCTCCCAAACCACACAATCGCTCAGCGTTGCTCCCCTGTGGAAGCCCCTCTCGCAGACCGGCTTGTGGCAGGCAACCGCCGGCTTCCTCATGGTGGACGCCGGCGCACAACCGTTCCCGGTCATCCGTCCCCACACCCCCGAAGCCGAGTGCCGGGCCGGGTACCGGCCAAACCTGGACCAGCAGAGAGGTACTGGCGATGAGCCTCATTCTCGCCCTCGATCAGGGAACCAGCAGCTCCCGCGCCATCATCGTGGACGCGCGCGGTAACATCCTTGCGTCCGCGCAGCGTGAGCTTCCTCAGATCTACCCGCAGCCGGGATGGGTGGAGCAGGACCCGGAGGCGATCTGGTCTTCACAACTGGCCGCCATCCGGGCAGTGATGGAACAGGCCCATCTCAAATCCGGGAACATCGCAGCCATTGGCATCGCCAACCAGCGCGAGACAACCATCGTCTGGGACCGCGCAACCGGCCAGCCCATCTTCAACGCCCTGGTCTGGCAGGATCGCCGTACCGCTCCGCTCTGTGACCGGCTCAAATCGCAGGGACAGGAGCCGCTCGTCCATCGCAAGACCGGCCTGCTCTTCGACGCCTACTTCTCCGCCAGCAAGATCCGCTGGCTGCTGGATCACGTCGAGGGTGCGCGCGCCAGAGCCATGCAGGGGCAGCTCTGCTTTGGCACCGTGGACGCATGGCTGCTGTGGAGGCTCACCGGCGGCCGCCGGCACCTTACCGACGTCAGCAACGCCTCACGGACGCTTCTCTTCAACATCCATACCCTGGACTGGGATGACGAACTTCTCGCGCTCTTCGACATCCCGCGCAGCATGATGCCCCATGTGGTTCCATCCAGTGGTGCATGTGGCACCTCCGTCTCGCTGCTCCCCGGCGTGCCCATCTGCGGCATCGCCGGCGACCAGCAGGCGGCGCTCTTTGGCCAGCGGTGCCTGCAGCCCGGGATGGTGAAGAACACTTACGGCACAGGTTGCTTCCTTCTGATGCAGACCGGCGAGAGACCCGTGCGCTCCAGCAACCGCCTGTTGACCACCATTGCCTGGCAGAGCGAGGGCCGCGTGCAATACGCCCTCGAGGGCAGCGTCTTCATCGGCGGAGCAGCGGTGCAGTGGCTTCGGGACGGCCTGGGAATCATCGGCTCCTCGGCGGAAGTCGAGGCTCTCGCCGCCTCGGTACCGGACAGCGGAGGCGTCTTCTTCGTCCCCGCTCTCTCCGGCCTCGGCGCTCCCTACTGGGACCCGAGCGCGCGCGGCATCATCGCCGGACTCACCCGTGCAACCTCCCGGGCGCACATCGCGCGTGCGACGCTGGAGGCCATCGCCCTCCAGGTCACCGACGTTCTGGCCGCCATGCAGGCCGACGCGCAGATTACGATTCCGGAGCTGCGCGTCGACGGCGGAGCCTCGGCCAACCGGCTGCTGATGCAGATGCAGGCTGACCTGCTCGGCGTTCCCGTCGTGCGCTCCGGCGCCACGGAGTCCACAGCCCTTGGAGCCGCCTTCTTCGCCGGTCTCGGCTGCGGCCTGTGGAACAGCGCTACCGCGCTTGACGAACTCGATATCTTCTCTGCCGGCCAGCCCCCACACCCCAGCGGCAGCGATTCCACGCCCATGGTCTTTCATCCCTCCATCACCGCCGCGGAGCGCACCTCACGCCTTGCGCGATGGAGAGAGGCTGTTCAGCGCTCGCTCCACTGGACCTGAAAGCATCTTCAGCATCTCAGAGCTTCCGTGCTCGATCGGCTGCAAACTCGACGGCCTGCTGATCACCGTGGATCTGGAGGAGAGGTTTCGGCCTGCGAACCGCACGTTGACGAAACAGGCCATAGGCGGAGAACGTCTTCAGCCACGCCCCAACCTGGGCGATGCAGGGGGGGTGGCGCCGAACCATCGCGAAGGCGCTCCAGTCTCCGCGCTCCAGGCGTCTCCTGGGCCGTCCCGGCAAGCAATAGGCCCACCGCGGTCAGGCGGCTTCTGTGACGGATCAGGGACGCTCACCAAAGCTGGCGGGGTTACATCACAGTTGCTGGCAGTCTGCAAAGATAAACCGAAGCCACCACTCCACATCCACGCTGAGGCGCATCCTCAAAACGAACCGGCCGCTCCCGTCCCTTGCCCGTTCGCTGACCCGCCGGAAGGCGCGCTGCTGAGTGCCGGTGGATCCGGCTCCAGCGGACGCGCCGCGGTGGATTTGGCAGGCAGCCCCAACTTATGCTACAACTACGCTATGCGTAGTACGCGCCACGTAGTACAAAGCAAGAGCGACCCGGATATAGGCCACTACTCCGACCCACCGCTGCTCGTGCTGGCGAGCCTTGCCCATGGCCCCAAGCACGGCCACGCCATGGTCGAAGACATCCTGCGTTTATCGGGAACGCGGCTCGGCCCGGGCACGCTGTACGGGGCGCTCGCCCGCCTGGAACAGCAGGGCTGGATTGAGCCGTTGCCACCGGAGGAGCGGCGCCAACCCTACCGCATTACGACCGAGGGCACGCGCGTTCTGCGCGCCAGACTGAACACCCTGCAACAGTTCGCCAGGGCCGGGCTGAAGAGACTGGAGGCCCTGTGAACGCGACGCTGGCGCGCCTTCTCGTCCGCCTGTATCCCCGTACCTGGCGAGAACGCTATGCCGTGGAGTTCGAAGCGTTTCTGCAAAACGGTCCTGGCGGCCTTCTGGCTTTCTCAGACGTCCTGTGGTCAGCCCTTCATGAACACCTCTCTCCCGCTCGGCCGGCCAGGATCGACACCACCTCCCGGCTGCACACGTTGTGCGTCCGTGCTCCATGGACCATCTTTGGTTTAGCGCCAGTCTTGCTTTTGATGATCGCTTACGCCATGGCAGGCCTGTACCTGTGGGTTGGCTGGAGGGTATTTTTACCTGGAGCGTATACACCGTTCGGCCACAGTCACGGCCCGATCTGGGCGGCGCAGAACCTGTACTTCCAGGCGGGCAGGATCTTCTACTTTGCAGCGCCGGTTCTTTTGGGATGGGCCGCCGAAGTTGTCGTGGTCCGGCAGAGGGTACGGCCTGTCTGGCTTGTGATCAGCTTGAGCCTGCTAGCCTGGTTCGGCAGCACCATCCATATTCAGGCGGCGCGCACCGCCGCTTCGGGGGGCTTTGACCGTGTCAGCATGGATCTGCCCTGGGACACGTCTCTTCACGCTATTTACGAGAGCCCCTTCCATCTCCTGGCCATTCTTTCGCTCTCTGTGCTGCCGTATCTGGTCTGGCGGCTCAAGCATCTTTCCTGCGGGTTTAGCGCCGCGCCACGCTCCTGATCAGCGTCTTTCTCACAGTCCGGGTGCCCGCCAGGTTTGCCTGCCAGTACGGAGAGCGATCGCCGCGCCACGCCCTCGCCAAGGTCCAGCACTTAAGCCGTAAAGCGTCTCCCCGCCGGCTCACCGGTTGGAAGACGCTTCACAAACGCTCATCGCCATCGCTGCGCTGGAGGTTTTGTTATGGCATTTTCGGTGTGGATGGCTATCCCGAAGCGGGCTTGCAGTGGCGTTTTCATTGGGGGAAAACGCCCATCGAAGTCGAATCGCCCTCTACACCTACACCGAAACTGCCTTAGCAAAAAAAAACGGGCGAAGATCGAGAGACGATCTTCGCCCGCGGAGGTTGAGGTTAGAAGCTGTAGTTGGCAGAGAACTGAATCTGCCGGGGTACAGAACGAACGCTGGTGATCTGGCCGAAGTTGGAGTCTGCGTATCCGTTATCCGGATTGCCGTAGCTCGAGATGTTGAACGCGTTGAAGAAGTCGGTACGGAAGGTGAGCATCTCATGCGCCCACATGGGGAACTGCTTGTATACCGAAAAGTCGTACTGCTGGAATCCCGGGGCGCGCAGGCTGTTCACCGCTGCGTTACCAAAGGTACCCAGAGCCGTATTGCCGAAGGCGCAGACGCCGTTGTCCACGCCGTTGGCAGTACAGGCCTTCTCTGATGGATCGTTACCGAACCACTGGTTCACGGAACGATTGGCGATCTTCAGCTTCCGGTATTGATTCGGTCTCGCGGCCCTTGCTCCGGTAGCCGAGTTGTCCACACCGTTGGCGGTCTCGGGGAATCCGCTGTACGCAACGGCTGAGATAGCCGCCTTCCAGTTGCCCAGTACCCCGTTCACAATGGCGTTGGAGCTGGAGCCGTAACGCAGCCCGTGGCCATAAGGCACCGTGTAGACTGCCGTTCCGTTCAGGTTGTTCCGAATATCCATGCCTGACGGCCCATACTCGGCGTGGTTGTTGTAGGCATCCTGCGCATAGGGGCTGGGTCCGTTGACGTCGGCTACGCCAAAGAATCCATCGCTGTCTGTGAAGGAGTGCCCGTAGGTGTAGTTAACCGTATATTCCAGACCGGCGGTCAGACGCTGCCGCACGGTGACCTGCAAGGCGTTGTAGTCCATCATGCCTTCGCTGGTGGTGCCAACCACGGAGCCATTCTGGCCAACGATGTTGGAGAAGGGAGCCGGATCCACCGCCTGGCAGGCTGCCGACGTGGTGCTGGTGTCAAAGACGCCGTTCACAACGCAAGGCGTTGTCAACTGGTTATAGGCAACCGCCTGAATCAGATGCTGTCCGGACTCGCCCAGATACGTCACGTTCAGGCTGGTCTTGGAGGTCAGCTCATACTGCACGCCCAGGCTCCATTCGTTGACGACCGAAGGCTGCACGTTGTACCAGGCGCGGTAGGTGCTACCCGCCAGGCTCGGTGCAGACCCTGAGGAAAATCCACTCTGGACCTGGAAGAACGGGCCATCCGCGGTCGCGTTTGGAGTGGGGGTGGTTCCCAGCGTCTCATTCCAGAACGGCGGGTTGTAGGTAAGGCGCAGGTTGGCTCCGGTGCCCTCCAGGTAGCTTGTGGTTCCGAATCCGCCGCGGACATCCAGCTTGTTCATCGGCTGGTAGTTGAATCCGATGCGGGGCATCACGTTGGTATAGGTTGCCGGGTACAGTGCGCGGCTGTGGCCATCCACGCCCGCATACACCACAGTCTTGGTGGCGAAGTCGATGTTGGCTTCCTTGTTGTTGATCTCGTAGATCGGCTGATCGTACTCGTAGCGGATGCCCAGGTTAAACGTGAGGTTCGGCCGGAACTTCCAGTCGTCCTGGAAGTAATAAGCGTCTCTCCACTGGCGCTGACCGTTGTCGCCGGCCACCTGCTCGTTGGAGTTCAATCCTCCCTGGCCGATCTGCGAGGCATCGTCGAGCGCGAAGTCCGCCACCGGATAACCGGCCTCTCCGCCAATGACGTTCTCCGTAGCCCAGGGATAGTAAGCGAAGAATCCATCGGCGCCGTTGTTGCCCGGATAGTAGTTATTCTGCTGGTAGCGCAGGAACTCCGCGCCCATCTTGAAGTTGTGGCGGCCATGCAGCCAGGTCAGGTCGTCACCGTACTCAAAGGTGTTGTCCGTAATCTGGGTGTTGGTCACTTCGTTGCCGAGATTGGTCGGCAGGCTGGCGCTGGAGCATCCCGGCGTGCTGTTACAACTGAAGTTCAGAGCGGAGAATCCGGTAAAAGGCTGTACCGCGTCGATTCCAAGAACCGAGTCGCCCTTCAGGCCGAAGACTCCGGTGGTGTCGATAGGGTTACCCTGGATCCACCGCACCCGCGTGAAACCGGCGCGGAACTCGTTCACCAGCGAGGTCGAAAAGACGTGCACCTCGTTGATGGCGATTCCCTTGGTCGGATAGGAGTTGATGCCGGGGAAGGTGATCGGAAGCACCGCCAGCGTGGTGCCGTCAGAGGCTTCACCCTGCAGATAGCGAACCGAGAGCGTGTCCTTCTGATTGGGCTTCCAGTCGATCTTCATGTCGCCCTGATCGTTGCGCGTAAATCCCTTGGTGGGACCTTCGTAGTTGTTCTCGATCAGGCCGTCGATCGGCGTGGCGTTCGGTAGCGGGTAGATGTCGGGATGCGAAAACAGGTACACCGCCGCGGGATTCGTGATGGGCACCTGGTTGTTGGCGTATGGCACAGGTCCGGTGGTCGAGTCGTTCGAGTTGTTGTAGAGCTGCGTTCCCTTCCCATAGCTCAGCAGTGCGCTGAAGTCACCCTTGCGCATGGCAGGCGTGGCCACACTAGCCAGTCCGGCGCCCGCGGTCGGATGGCGGAAGCCCTCATAGTCAGCAAAGAAGAACAGCTTGTCCTTGAAGATCGGCCCCCCAATGGTGGCGCCGAACATCGGCTGCGTGTAGTGGGTGATGGGCACGATGGGAATCGAGTCCTTGTTCGTCCAGGTGTTGGCATCCAGATGCCAGTTCTCCAGGAAGTAGAACGCGCTGCCGTGGAAGTTGTTGGTGCCGCTCTTGGTCACCATCAGCACGTCGCCACCGTTCACGTTACCGTACTCGGCCGGGGCGTTGGCGGAGATCACCTGCACCTGTGTCAGCGCATCCGGGCTGGGGTTGTAGCCGATCACGTTGTTGATGGTCTCGTTGATCTCGATGCCATCCAGGTAGTAGTTGTTCGTCTGGTTGCGTTGGCCGTCGATCGAGGTCTGGCCGGCCTGGTTGGTGTCACGCTCGGTACCGTTGGAACCCACCATGCCGCTCGGCTGCGTCTCCACGGATCCGGGCAGGAAGATCGTCAAGCTGGAGAAGTTGCGGCCATTCAACGGAATGTTTTGAATCGTGTTGTTGTCGATTGTGGTGGCGATCGTGCTGTCCTCGGTGTTCAGCAGCGGCACGTAGTTCGTGCCCACCGTCACCGTGGTGGCAGCCGAGCCGACCTTCAGCGTCGTGTTCACCGTCGCCGTCTGATCGATCTCCAGCGAGAAAGGTCCATATACCTGGTTGGCGAAGCCCTTGGCTCCGACCGTCACCGTATACTCGCCGATCGGAAGGAAGCGCAGGTTGTAGGTCCCCGTCTTGTCTGTGGAGGTGTTGAACACAAAGCCGTTGGCAACGTTCTTGGCCGTGATCTTCGCGTTCGGCACCACCGCTCCGCTGCTGTCAGTGATGGTGCCGGCGATGTTTCCTGTGATCGTCTGCGCTCTGATCGCAGACGGCATGAGGATCAGTAGCATCACGAAGATACATCCCGCAAAAACTACTGAGGATAATGTTCGAAGATTGCGCATGGACACTCCTGAAGTAAAGTTAGGTGCTTCAATTCGTACTTTCCCGGCGCTGCTCGTCTACGCGTGTGCGCTGAATGGGGAGAGAGGATTACCTGTGTTGCTGGGTGGAACCCTGCAGTCTTATACCGGACGATGGAGGGGGTGCGAACCTGCGGGACAGACTGATTCAGACGAGCGCCCCAAACCTGGCAGGTACTGGCTTGGAGGTGGAATCGCCTATCCGCCCGCGGGCAGATTGGTTATGGCGCTGTTGGACTGTCGACCTGAACGGATGGTAGAGGTGCTGCGCTGTTTGGCTGCCGGGCTACGACGAGCCGGGCGTTGGGAACCGCAGCCCCGGCGCTCTGAGGGATGATTGCGTTCGTTGTTCTCTGCAACTGCCGGCCAACCAGCGGCGCCGTAAAACATGCCGCCAGCATGACCAAAGCCGCTACGAAAGATCTTTCAACTGGCATCCTGAATCACCTCTCCAAATGGACTCTTGCCCTTCGAGGTCTTCCTTCTGCCTCGATTCCAGGCACAAAACCAGCAATCCCTTCACGAACATCACAAAATTGAAATCCGTGGAGCCATTGATCCCACCGATTTGAGACACGTTGGCCAATGCAGACAGAACGATGGGTAAGTGTCTCAAATCGTGCCACAGCAACCGATAGCCTGTCAAGAAAAAGTTCAAATCAAGATGTTATGGTCACATTTCAGGAACTTCAAACCTTCAATAATAAAAATTAAGAACGTTCGGCCATCAAATGGCGAATAACGATAACTGGAGACAAACGACCGCTCGAGCGCCGCCGGCGAGGCAGCGCCTGGTTTTGAATCTGGTCTGGGATACGTTATGGCATCCTATCTTGGGTAAGATGCCGGAAGTTGCCATTGTGGTGCACGTGACCAGCGGTTGCCATCCACACTCCACCAGAACAACCGATCGCGCGCCTCGAGTACACCTTACGCGGCAACGGCAAGGCTACGGAGATGCCTGGTACGCTCCTGATCTTCCAGCTTCTACTCCAGCCTGGGACGACAGAGGACGGACGACAGAGGCTCTCGCTCCGCACCGGCCATCGCAAGCCACTCGCTCCCACCCAGCCGATACGCGTCTGCACGCTACTTTAGGAACGTCCCTTCATTGAGCTCCTCAAAGGCTCGCCGGAGCTGCTCCTGCGTGTTCATCACAATCGGCCCGTACCAGGCGACCGGCTCCTCCAGCGGCTTGCCGGAGACCAGCAGAAACCGGATCCCCTCATCGCCGGCCTGCACCACCACCTCGTCACCGCTATCAAAGAGCACCAGTGAGCGGTTGTCGGCCTGCGCCGGAGGCGTCTTATCCCACCATCCCACAGACTCGGTCGGCACCGCCAACGGGCCGGAGGCGTTGCAGAACTTGCCCGAGCCTGCAAAGACATAGGCAAAGGCGTGGCGGGTCGTCTCCACCGGAAGCGTCTTCCTCCGTCCCGGCGGAACGGATACATCCAGATAGATCGGGTCAGAGGCGATCCCGTCCACAGGTCCTCGCTTGCCCCAGAAGCCTCCGCAGACGATACGGGCTGCCGTCCCATCGTCGTCGGTCACCAGGGGGATCTCGGGCGACCTCACCTCCTGGTACCGCGGCGGCGTCATCTTCAGCGAGGAGGGCAGGTTCGCCCAAAGCTGGAACCCGTGCATCCTCCCCTCCGGATCTCCTTTGGGCATCTCCTGATGAATGATCCCGCTCCCGGCCGTCATCCACTGCACATCTCCGGCGGCGATGGCGCCATGATTTCCCATGCTGTCTCCATGCTCCACAGTTCCGGCCAGAACGTAGGTAATCGTCTCAATGCCGCGATGCGGATGCCACGGAAACCCTGCCAGATAGTCCTCCGGGATATCGTTGCGGAAGTCGTCCAGAAGCAGGAAAGGATCGAACTCGGTTGTCTTTCCAAAGCCAAACGCGCGGCGCAGCCTTACTCCAGCGCCCTCGATGGTCGGTTTGGATACGATGAGTTGCTTGACAGGTCGAATGGACACGGCGGCCTCCCCGCAGAGCGTGCTTTTCCCCGTCAGAATACTACGCCTGCCCCACAGCCCTGCGCTCGCAGCCAAACTCTCTGCCTCTGCCTGCAAACTCACAGAGCAGCCCATCGAGGAAGCTCCACCAGCGACGAAAGAGGCACCTCCGCTATAAAAAAATCCCCGACATGCCCTGTTCTTCCCTTTAGGGAGGGATGCTTGAAGTTGACCGGGTCCGTCCCATCCCACCCGGTCAACATCGTCCCCGTGCGTCAAGCGCTCTCCGTGCACGGCCATCCGAGCGCCCATGCCGGTCTACCCTCCATGAGCGAGCCGCTTAGAAGTAGACCTTGCCTCCTGGTGCAGTGCGTCATGCAGATTAACTGTTTTGGAGGGCCGCTTGGGTGCGCTTGACCCGCTCCAGAATGTCGTTGGCCTTGGCGGTCCGGATGACGGGATTGGGGATTTCACTATTATGGTCGAGGCAATCGAAGACCACCGTGGTCAGTTGCTCGGCGCTGGGGAAGACTCCGCAGAGCAGGCGGTCTTCCGTCACGCCACAAAAGACCCGTTCGACCTAACTCAGCCACGAGCAACCGGCGCGTAAAGTGCATGTGCAAGCGAGGGCGGCGGCTGAGCGAGCGAATTCAAGGTAGAACCGCACATCCAACCCGGCCGACCCATCCAGAACGGGTACGCCGAGGGCTTCCACCGCAGGCTGCGAGACGAGTGCCTCAGCACGAGCCGGCTCCTCACGTCAAGCGATGTCCGCCAGAAGGCGGCAGACTGGAGACAGGGAAAAGTAGCGAGCGCCCCCACGGCTCCCTCGATTAACGCACCCCGGAAGAGTTCAGACGCGCCTGCGGTGAGAGCAGGGCCACGGCCCTGCTCTCACCGCAAAACATCAACCGTCGACTGACCCAATACCCAAAAACTAAGCCAAGCTGAAGTTGAGGATTTGGCCGGTTGTGGTTCCCTTGGAAGCAGGAGAGGAGAACTGGATATGGGCAAGCGTGGACACAGCGAGGAAGAGATCTTGCGGGCGCTACGGAACGGAATTTACCAGTAAAGCGCTCGACCACTGGGCCTATCGGAACGAGGTGCATCTGGACTTCATCCGCCCAGGCAGGCCGAGAGAACGGCTACATCGAGAGCTTCAACGGAAAGCTGCGCGACGAGTGCCTGAACGTGGAGGTATTCTTCAACCTTGCCGACGCTCGTCGCAAGCTGTATCTCTGGCGACGCGACTACGACCACCAGCGCCCGCACTCCGCGCTGGACGAACGTACGACGGCAGAGTTCGCAGCCATCTGCAACGATCACAGATCAAAACAGCAGCCGTTCCACCCTGTTGCTTGAGACACTCACCTGAGTTGCAGTCACTGCAAATCCGCCCGTCAACACGGCCCGAACCGAACCACGCAAGCCGAATTTTCCAGCCGCCTCTGGCTTAGTTAAGCGGGTCGGGCCAGACCAACAGGGACTCAAATTATGGTTGGACGAGAAAAATCGGGCAGGTCAAAGTCGTACGGCGCGCATCGCCCCGTTTCAGTTGTCGGAGGGGTTTGGGCCGAGGTCCTAGTACAGGGCTCCGTGTTTGAGCATGCAGTGCCAACCGGGCACTCGTTTCACGCCTGACCAGTAACCCATGCAACCCAAAGGCGCGCGGAAGCTTTAGTTTGAAGGGTAAAACATGAAGGTTCCGAATCTGTTGTCTTGGTAACAGATAAACTCTCCCGGCACATAACTGGGCGGGCTGGACCCAACGATCGTAAATGCGTCCGTTACAGTTTGTGTGGTGGAGAGGCTGGTCAGCCACGAATAGGTGCTTGAGATCGTGTCGATATAGGAATAGGTCACGCTATCTTTCCATAGCCCCGCAAATCCAGTCGACACAGTCTGAGAGAACGAAATGGACTGTTTAAACTCGTTCGACCCGCCGCTCGACTCCTCCTGGGTATTCATCTGGGTCAGCACAACACTCGGCTGCGTCCCGACTACGTACGGCACGGGGTTGTTTGCTGAAGCCAACCAGGTGAATCGGCCATCTTGGGTCATTTCGGGCGGAGGGGATGAATCGAGCAGAGTGTAGGCTGCCCCACCCGGAATATAGGCAAGCGGATCAGCTTCAAGAATGTTATAGGCATCCTGAGTGTTAGGACAGATCGAGGGCGACTCCGCAGTCTGCGGGCTGCACCCGGGCGCGGTCGTATACGCACCCGACTCGGGAGATTGCTTGCCTACCTCCCATGCGCGGTTGAGGACGCCCTGTTGAGCGGCACAGTAGCTGGGGTAGGCAGCTGCGAAACTACCGGTAAGAAAGTCGCCGTTGAGACAACCCACCTGGACTGGAAAAATATCTGGGCCAGGCAGGTCGATTGGGTCATAACCATAGCCATTCCACTGTGTGACCTGCGTCGTCGTTAAAGGAGGGTCAGCCGGAAAAATGGTGAACTCAGAGGCGGCATTGAGCCAAACCCAAATAATGTCAAAATCGTCGGGAAGCGACGGTGCCAAGGTCCCATTAGGCGAATAAGTAGTTGGGTAGCCGGGAGTTCGGTAGGAGATCGAGGCGGATTTGGTGAGCGTGATGGCCGAGGAACTTTGCGAGGTCTGTATGTAGTCGGTTGAAGAGGAAGCCTTGACTTGCACCGAACCGTCGGGGCCGGTGGACATCGACGGGATGCCCCCACCGAGAGTGTACGAGAGAGAGACGGTGAACCCAGCATCATTTGAGAAAGCGCTTCCGTACCCACTGGTAGTGCCAACGGAGGTAACTCCCGTATATTGCACGTCACTGCCAACGCCTGGAGGTGCGTATGTAACACCTACCACAACGTATTTGGGATAGATGAGCCCCTGCTCGCCCGGCGTGCAGCTTTCGGTCGCAGAACCCTCGCCCTCCCCGGCCGCTTCGAAGTCGATCGTGCAATTCCCCGCCGGGCCCAAAAAAGTTAAAGCCAGAGGCGACGGGCTCGCCCCGAGAGCGAGGCATTCGCCGCTATAGCCCGGCCCCGACCCTACCTTGGTTCCGTTGAAAATCTGCGTTCCGCTCAACGGGTAGCTCGTGCCGTTGAGCACATAGTTGAATGAGTTGTAGGTCCAATAAGTATAAATTGTGGGCTTATAGACACTGCCTGACTGGAGGCACTCTGCGCTCGAGGCTGTAGCAGCCCAGCTCAAGGTGCCGCCGCCAACTGAAACGCTTTGCGCCGGCGTTTGCATGCACACGAGGCCGAACGCCACCAGGAAAAACGCGAGCCGTAAGAATATCTTATGATGCAGCGCGGAAATGGAAGACATTTGGAATCCTCCCTTTAGTTCCCCAAGGTCGAGTGGAGTCACGCCCGGATCGCACCAGGAATCTGGTCGCGATCAAGCGTCGCTGTACAAGATTTGGCATCAGGGGAGAATTTTGGAGGATTGCCGTCGCAGCAGTTGGATTCGACCGGTACAATCAAGACTTATTTGAAAAGGAATTTATCCTTGCACACGCTAACCTGTCAAGCTTGCTGCACCCGAAACAGCAATTCTAAGTGGGGGAGGAGCCTGCGTGGAGACTTGGCAAGGGGCAGGAACCTGATTGTCTGGAGACATGGGGATTTTAGAATCGCTGTTGGCGGGGCTGCGGACTGTAAGCGGCAGTTTTCCGGATACGCGACGGGGTGAGATCGACTATCCGATGGCCGATGTGACCATGGCGGCCTTCTCGGTGTTCTTCATGCAAAGCGAGTCGTTTCTTGGCTATCAGAAGCGGCTGGAACGCGGCCAGAACGACTCCAACTGCCGCACCTTGTTCGGCATCGCGAAGATCCCCACCGACAACCACATCCGCATGTTGCTGGACGGGGTGGTGCCGGATAGCTTGCAGCCCTGCTTTGACCAGGCGTTGGAGACGCTGGCCGAACAGGATGGCTCGCGTGATTTTCAGCGGCTGGGCGACCGCCTACTGGTGGCTCTGGACGGGACCGAATACTTCCTGTCGCAGAAGATCTCCTGCCCAAGCTGCCTGAAGCGGGAGCGTTCCAGCGGCAAAACCGAGTATTACCACGCTCTGCTCGGGGCACTCTGGTAGCGCCGGGACATAATCGCGTCCTGCCGCTGGTGCCGGAGTTCATCGCAGCCCAGGCCGGAGAGGTAAAACAAGAATGCGAACGCAACGCCGCCAAGCGCTGGCTGAAAGATCACGGCCCAC
>JAJZDM010000058.1 GCA_021806005.1 Acidobacteriota bacterium
GGTCTCGCTCTCCATGATCGATTTGATCGACATCTTGCTCCAGCCTGATTGTATGGGAGTCTCTGCAGACAACGCCCGTCCGCCTGTAGCTGCGTGAGATTCGTGCCGGGCAATCCCGGAGGCCTATCTTCCGCAGCTGTAGCGGGGATGAGCCGTCAACCATCCTCCGCCGAAGATTCCGGATGGAGAGGTTGGAGGGTGTGGGCCCCTCCAGATTGAACCGCAGGCATCATCCTGATTCTATCTGCAAACTTCGCCGCCAAGAGCGGCACAGTAACATCCTGAAGCGTCAGAGCGAGGCGCTGGAAGCGATGGCGTGGCCGGAAGCCATAGCGCAGCCGGGCGCGATAGCGTAGCCGGGAGCGGTTCGTCCCCGGGAAGTACATGCGCACACCCATCGTGCCTGGCACAGGGACGGCGGATCGGCTCTGGGGACAGGCCGTCCTGCAGCGTACATCCGCGGACACCAGCCGCGAGGCCGGGACTGGCCTATCGCACCCCTGTCTTTGGTAAGCGATTGATATGCAGGCGGTTGTTGTCATGACACCGTGACGTGTCACGGTGTCATGCACCGTTTGACCCTCCATTTCACCTTGTAGGTCGATCTTTCGCTCCTGTATCCATCATTCGTTTTCACAAAGGGCGTTTTTAGCACCAGCGAGGTGATGGCTCGGCCAGAGCCGATCCGCGGACCAAGCCTCAATTGCCCAACGTTTGACTTCAGGAGGAAGAGATGAGCATCGCAGGAAGCACAGCAGGACGGAGGCAGAGAGTGCGGTTTTGGCTGGGACACGCTCTGATCGCGGTGAGCCTCATGCTTGCCGCCAGTACGATGCGGGCGCAGTTGTCCACGGCGTCGATCAACGGCACGGTGAACGATACGACCGGCGCGCTGGTCCGGGGAGCCGGGATCACTCTGGTCAACGCCTCAACCGGTACGAAGCGCGCGACAGAGTCGAACTCGGACGGCGCCTATGCGTTTATCGATGTTGCTCCGGGCCGCTACACGCTCTCAGTGTCCAAAGCGGGCTTTGCCTCCATGACTCAAGCGCCGTTCATTCTGTATGTGAACCAGATCGCAACCCTCAATTTCTCCCTGAGGGTGGGCGCGCAGACCCAGGCGGTGACGGTGACGGCGCAGACGGTGCAACTGCAGACCTCAACCGCGGACCTGGGAACGGTGATCAACCGGGCGGCGGTGGACGCGCTTCCGCTGAACGGGAGGAACTTTACCGAGTTGTTGACGCTCACCCCGGGGGCCAGCCGGGCCGATACCGGCCAGGGGGCGGGCGGTGGAAACGCCATTCTGACCGGAACCTCCAGCTTTCCGGCGGTGAATGGACAGATGAACCGCAGCAATCTCTTCCTGATGGACGGCATCGTCGATGAGCAGTTCTGGTTCAGCGAGTATGCTGTGGAGCCGATCGTCGACGACATCGCCGAGTTCAAGGTGCAGTCCCATGACGACCAGAGCCAGTTTGGCGGAGTTATGGGCGGCATTGTGAATGTGGTGACCAAGTCCGGCACCAACCAGTTTCACGGCGATGCGTGGGAGTTCTTCCGCAACTCCGGGCTGGACGCAACGACGCCGCTGATCAACAAGAAGACCCCGTTGAAGCAGAGCGTTTATGGCGGTACGCTGGGCGGCCCGGTGCTGTTACCCCATTACAACGGACGGAATCGCACGTTCTTCTTTGGTGCCTACGAGGGGACCAGCATCAACACCGCGGAGACCAGCCTGTACAACGTGCCGACGCTGGCGGAGAGGAAAGGCGACTTCAGCGCGATTCCGCAACAGCTCTATGACCCGTATACAACGGCTCCGGATCCGAATCATCCGGGGAAGTACCTGCGCCAGCCCTTTGTGAACAACAACGTCTCGTCCGAGATCGATCCGACGATGCAGGCGGTGATCAATGAGATCTATCCCGCCCCCGTCACGACCTCCTCGCCTCTCTACAACGGTGAAGATACGCAGCCGCGCACGGTGTATGTTCATAACTACACGGTACGCATGGATCAGCAGTTCAATGAGTCCAACCTTCTATGGGGGCGCTTCAGCCAGTTCTTCTCCGGCGAGACCGGATCCGGCGTGGTGAATAATCCATCCACGACGACGAGCAACGGATTGAACTGGGGGTTGGGCTATGTCCACACGATCGGCTCCTCGGCGACCCTGCAGATCAACGCAGGCCAGGTGGAACAGATCTTTGCAGACACACAGAGCTTTACCCAACCTGTGAGCGCCTCAGGATATGACCCCGCCTTTGCCTGCGGTTTCATCGGGCCGATGACCTGCGAGATTCCAGATTTGGGGGTAACCGGTTATGCCGGACCCGGGCAAAGCTATCTGGACGACAACGACGGCGATATCTACCAACTGAGCGCCAACTTTACCAAGCTGGCCGGGCGTCACCTATGGACGCTGGGGACGATGATCAGCCATAACAATGAGAGTGTTCTGAACGCCATCGACAACGAGTCTTTCTCGCCTTTTCAAACCGACGATCTGGAGACTTCGACGGGAGGCAATGCGCTTGCATCCTTTCTGATCGGCGTGCCCTCCTTCGCCGAGAGGCGCAGCAACCTGAAGATTCCCAAGAACGGCTGGGTAAACGCAGTCTATGCCGGCGACGAATGGAAGATCTCTCCGCGGCTTACCATGAACATCGGGCTGCGTTACGACTGGGACATCATGCCGATACTGGCGGCCAACTCCACCAAGTCAAATATCACCGGTGCACTGGATCTCCGTAATGGAACCTATATCCTGTCCGCGGCGGCGGCGGGTCTTGGCTCCTGCGCTACGCTGGGCGCAGCGCCGTGCATACCGGGCGGCGTGCTTCCCGCCCACGTTGTGCTCGGGACAAGTAACCGCCTGGTGAACAACGAGATCGACAACATCCAGCCGCGCCTGGGCTTCTCCTATCAGATTGATCGCACGACGGTGGGGCATCTGTCCTACTCCCGGGTCTACGATGACTGGTCCGGCATTATGCAGATGACACAGAATGAGGGATCTCTGTGGCCCTCCTTTGGACTGGACATTGCCAACAACCTGAACGAGACCACGGTGACCAGCACGGCAGAGAATCCGCTGAACCAGGCGCAAGGCGCGGCAGCCGGTCTTCCCCTGGCCTCGCCGTTCATACAGAGCGCGAACTTCATCGCCCCTTATCTGAAGAATCCGTACTCTGACCAGTGGACGGTAGGGCTCCAACAGCAGTTCGGCTCCAATCTGGTGATGACACTCGATTACGTGGGATCGGTCGACAGGCACATGCCCTGCTGCGGGTTCTATAACGTGGCGACCACGCCCGGTCCGGGTCCGTATCAGGATCGTGCACCGTACCCGTACATCAACGCAACCCAGTACGAGCAGAGCAACGGAGAGGCAGCTTACAACGGCCTGCAGGTGCAACTGCAAAAGAGCATGTCATCTGGATTTGCGTATACGATCAACTACACTTGGTCCCACACCATCGATGTGGGCTGTGATGGGTACTTCGGCGCTGAGAGCTGCTTCGTACGCAACCCCTACAATCCGGCTGCCGACCGTTCCCAGGCGGGCATCAATCTTCCCCAGATGCTGACGGCCAACGCCATCTACCAGTTGCCGTTTGGAACCGGCACCCGCTTCCAGATCCGGAATCGGGTTGTGAATGCGATTGCCGGCGGGTGGCAGTTGAATGGCATCCTAACCCTGACCTCCGGGACGCCGTACACCATCTCCTACTCCGGTGACGCGGCCAACACGGGAAATGACAATCAGGGCGTGGACCTGGTGGGCAATCCGAATCTTGCCAACCCCACGCTCGGCGAGTGGTTTAACAAGGCTGCCTTTGCGGCACCCACTGAATATACTTATGGCGATGTGGCGCGCAATACGATGCGGTCTGACTGGTACCGAGATTTGGATGCTTCGATCTTCCGCAGATTCGATACCTCCCGATCGACCTACCTGCTGTTTCGCGCGGAGGCATTCAATGCGACCAATACTCCGGTGTGGGGTGCACCGGGATCCACGGAGAACAGCCCCACCTTCGGAGAGATATCCGGAACGGCAAGCACGCAGCGGGAGATACAACTGGCACTGAAGTTCTACTTCTAAGCCGATGCATGGTCTCACTCGCCGAGGCTGAGCCGGAAGGGATGGGAGGATCGCCAACGTGGTGGCGGACGCGGACAGGATGGATGACGAGAGCACCTCTTCTGCGGTGTTGCAGAGTTGCGGCGCGGCCAGGATTAGCCGGTGCGAAGGCCGCCTTTCGCAACTCCAGAAACCTGCAGCGCGCGGGGAGGTCCAGAACAGGCAAGTTGAGCGTCGTTCAGCGGGTTCGACCTCGAGAACGATCCCTGGGAGATGCGAGGCGGGGTCCCGAGCGGCTCTTTCGCCGGTTCCAACTTCAAGGGGAGCTTCCGGTGCGCACTCGAGGGTTGAATGGTCGAGTGCGCGCCACTACACGCAACAGGATGATTCGCACACGGAGATGAGCCATGAGTTCAAGCATTACGAGCGGAATCGATCGTAGAACCTTTGTCAAAGCTGCCGCGGCGTCGGCCGTCCTTTCGCTCTCCTCCCCGGCGCGCGCTGGGGAGCCGCCGTCCAAACGCCGTCCGCCCAACGTTATCCTGATGATCTGCGATGACCTGGGCTCTGGGGATCTTCATTGCTACGGATCGTCCCTGAAGACGCCGAATCTGGACAGGATGGCCGGCGAAGGCGCTCGTTTTACCCGCTTCAATACGGCGCATCCGATCTGCTCCGCCTCACGAGCGGCACTGTTGACGGGCAGGTACTCCAGCCGTACCCATACGCAGGGAGCGTATGGTCCTTCGGACAAGGATGGTACGGACCTGGATGAAAAGACGCTGGCCAATATCCTCGGAACGGCAGGATACAAGTCCATGGCCATCGGCAAATGGCATCTTGGCTTTCCTCCACCGTATCTGCCCACCAACAGGGGATTCGATACCTACTGTGGCGTTCCGTGGAGCGTGGACATGGCCCCGCTGCCGCTGCTGCGCGACACGACCATCGTTGAGGCAGACACCGACCGTGAGATGCTGACGCCCCTCTACACGGACGAGGCCGTGAAGTTCATCGATGAATCCACGTCCGCGCCGTTCTTTCTCTACGTGGCTTACTCTTACCCGCACGATCCGCCGACCGGTTCACCGCGTTTCCGCGGTCACTCCGGACTGGGACGCCAGGGCGACGCTATCGAGGAGATCGACTGGAGCGTGGGAGAGATTCTCAAAGCGGTTCACCGCAACGGGTTGGACCGGGATACGCTGATCTTCTTTACCAGTGATCATGGTCCCTGGTTCCAGGGATCACCGGGGCCGCGCCGGGGCCGCAAGTCAACTGGATTCGAGGGCGGCGTGCGCATCCCTTTTATCGCTCGCTGGTCAGGCACCATCCCGGCGGGCAGAGTCATCGACGAGTGGGGATCGAACCTGGATGTTGTGCCCACGGTGACAGCCCTCTGTGGAGCAAAGCCTTCTCCCAATCCGCTGGATGGTATGGATCTCTCGGAAATTCTGACTGGAAGCGCAGATCAGCTTGACCGTAAGACCATGCTTTACTTTGCGGTTTCGCAGGATCAGCAGATCCTGGAGTGTGCCCGCAAGGGCAACTGGAAGTTGCGCCTCTCGCAGCGGACGGGCGAGATTTATATCAATGACTGGCTTGGCGGCTCCTGCCAGCCTACCCGGCACTTTCTGTTGCCGCACCCGGAGCTATACGACCTGGAACGGGATCCAGCGGAGAGCTACGACGCGGCGGTTGATTATCCGGAGAAGATCAAGGAGATTCAGGATGATATTGAGGCCCTGATTCCAACGTTTCCGGAGAACGTCCAGAGGGCTTATGCGAGGTTGAAGGCTGGTCCGGGGACTCCATACACGCCGGCCGAAGCGGCGACCCGCCCGGCCAACCTGATCGCTCCGGATTGGATCTACCTGCCTCCGTGGCGGAAGGCGTAGAGGCATTTTCCTGCAGGTGTGGTGGTGGGGGCTCGATGTGGAGGGTGTCTTTTGCAAGAGAAGACGCCCCTCCACGCTCCGTTTGGCGCACCCGGCGTCCTGCGAGCCCACATCCACGGGAAAAATGCCGGGGAGATGCAGCCCGGCTGGCGGGGACGACTGGAGCAGTGCGGAGAGAGGTGATCCGGACGAGGGTTTACACCTCCCGCATTTCAGCCCTGCCGCGTTGCAGCAGCCTTGAGGGAGGATAGTGTTTCTGTGCGTGTCCAGACCGCCGGTGCAGGGGCTCAGGCGTGGGTGAGTTGTTTGCCGTAACGTTTTTCGACGTACTCGTTGAGGATGACCTGGAACTCTTCGACGATGTGGTCGCCCTTGAGCGTGGTGAAGAGGTGACCGTCGACGTAGACCGGAGCCTTGGGCTCTTCAAATGTTCCGGGCAGGGAGATGCCGATGTTGGCGTGCTTGCTCTCGCCGGGGCCGTTGACCACGCAGCCCATGACGGCGAGCTTGAGCTCTTCGACTCCGGGATAGACCTGCTTCCATTGCGGCATGGACTCCACCAGGTAGTGCTGGATGCGCTCGGCGAGTTCCTGGAAGTAGGTGCTGGTGGTGCGTCCACAGCCGGGGCAACTGGTGACCTGGGGCATGAAGCTGCGAATGGAGAGGGATTGCAGAATCTGCTGCGAGCAGCGGACCTCCTCGGAGCGGTCGCCGCCGGGGGTGGGGGTGAGGGAGACGCGGATGGTGTCACCGATGCCGGCGAGCAGGAGCGGGGCGAGGCCCGCGGTGGAGGCGACGATGCCCTTCATGCCCATGCCGGCTTCGGTGAGGCCGAGGTGAAGGGCGTAGTCGCAGCGGCGAGCCAGTTCGGTGTAGACGTCGACCAGGTCACGCACGCCGGAGACCTTGGCGGAGAGGATGATCTGGTCGCGGCGGAGGCCGTAGCGCTCGGCGGCGGCGGCGTTGTCCAGCGCGGAGACGACCATGGCCTCCATCATGACGTCGCGGGCGTCGAGCGGGTGAGCGAGCCGGGAGTTCTCATCCATCATTTTGGTGAGCAGGGCCTGGTCGAGCGAGCCCCAGTTGACGCCGATGCGCACAGGCTTTTGATGCTTGACGGCGACCTCGACCATGGTGCGGAAGTTGTCATCGTCCTTGCGGCCGATGGAGCAGTTGCCGGGATTGATGCGGTACTTGGAGAGGGCTTCAGCGGTGGCGGGGTATCTCGAGAGGAGCAGATGGCCGTTGTAGTGGAAGTCGCCGATGATGGGAGTGTTCCAACCCTTGGCGCGAATGCCGTCGAGGATGTAGGGAACGGCCTTGGCGGCATCGTCCGTATTCACAGTGATGCGCACCATCTCAGAGCCGGCGCGAGCCAGGGCGGCGATCTGCTGAACGGTGGACTCGACGTCGGCGGTGTCGGTGTTGGTCATCGACTGAACAACGACGGGAGCGTCGCTGCCGACGTGGATGTTGCCGATGGTGACCGGAACCGATTTTCTGCGGTGAATAGCTGGCATAAACCCTGATTTTACCAGTTTAAGGCTTGGTGACCGGGGTGTCAGGGCGGTCTGGCGAGCGGTTTGGGGACACCTCGTGCTGATCTTCGGCCTCGAGCAGGCGGTGCACCTGATTGAGGGTGAGGAGGTTACCGTCGACCTCGAATTCGAACCAGCCGGCATTGTCCGGCGTGGGAATGACGTGGCCGACGCGGTGACCGCGGCCGCGAAGAAGAGTGACGATCAGACCGGTGTCGATCTCGTGCTTCATAACGAGTCTCCAGGCATCAAGATGCCGGCGGCGCGGGACGGCGTCGGAGAGAGTCGGAAGAAGTATACCGCGCGCGGTGGAGAGGGTGTCCAGATGGGAGTTGGAGATCAGGCGGCGAAGTCCGGCTTGGGCTGGGTGGCGGTCTTCCAGGTTCTGTAACCGCCGGCGAGGTTGCGCACGCGGAAGCCGTGGTGGGTGAGGATGCGGAAGGCGAAGTAGGAGCGCTGGCCGGACTGGCAGGTGAGGATGATCTCGCGATCGCGCGGGAGCTCGAAGATGCGGAAGCGGAGCTCGTTGAGAGGGATGTGGATAGAGCCGGGGATGAAGCCCAAGGCGCGCTCGTCGGCGCGGCGGACATCGAGAAGGAGGACCTTGTCGGGGTCGAGAGCTTCGAGGTCATCCCACTGGAGGAGGCGGACGTCTCCGGAGAGGACGCTCTGAGCGGTCATGCCTGCCATGTTTACGGGATCCTTGGCGGAGCCGAAGGGAGGGGCGTAGGCGAGTTCGAGGTCGACTAGGTCTTTGATGGTGAGGCCGCCCTTCAAGGCGGTGGCAAAGACGTCGATGCGTTTGTCGACGCCGGAACGGCCGACGGCTTGCGCCCCCAGCAGCTTGCCGGTGCCGGGGGAGAAGAGAACCTTCATGGCGATAGGTTCGGCGCCGGGGTAGTATCCGGCGTTGGAGCCGGGGTGGATGTGGGTCTGCTGGAAGGGGATGCCAGCCTTGCGCAGGGTCTTCTCATTGGCTCCAGTGCAGCCTGCGGTGAGCCGGAAGAGACGCAGGATGGCGGTGCCCCAGGTGCCCTCGTAGGTGGTGGCGCGGCCGGCGATGTTGTCAGCCGCAACGCGGCCCTGACGATTGGCCGGACCAGCCAGGGGGAGAAAGCTCCAGGCGCTGGTGACGAGGTCGCGGACCTCGATGGCGTCTCCTACGGCCCAGATCCGGGGATCGCTGGTCTGGAGGTGCTGGTTGACGCGGATGCCGCCGAGTGCCCCGATTTCGAGACCGGCTTCTTTGGCGAGCCGCGACTCCGGACGGACGCCGAGGCCGAGTACGACCACGTCGGCTTCGATGCGGCGCCCGCTTTTGAGCACGACGATGGAGGCGAGGGCGGTCTCTCCTGGTTGAGGCTCTTCAAAGGCTGCGACGGGATCGTCGAGGTAGAGGTCAATCGCGTTGTCCCGGAGTTCGTTGTGGAGCCACGCGGCCATCTCCGGGTCGAGTGGCGCCATGACCTGCGGCAGACCCTCGACGATGGTGGTCTGAAGACCGCGGCGCTCGAACTGTTCGGCCATCTCCAGGCCGACGTAGCCGCCGCCAACGACGACGGCGCGACAGTACCAGCAGTCCTTGATCCAGGCTTCCAGGTGCTGGGTGTCAGGAATATTGCGCAGGGAAAAGTGGCCGGGACGATCGATGCCGGGGATGAGTGGGCGCACCGGGGCGGCGCCGGTAGCGAGGATGAGTGCGTCATAGGGCAGTTCATACTCTCGGCCAGTTTCAAGCTCGGCGACGATGACGACCTGATCCTTGCGGCGGATGGAACGGACCTCGGAGCGAATGCGGACGTCGAGATTGAGTTGGGCACGCAGCGAGGCCGGGGAGTGGAGGAGGAGGGATTCTTCATCCTCGATCTCTCCGCCGATGAGATAGGGAAGGCCGCAGTTGGCGAAGGAGACATGAGGACCGCGCTCGAGAACGATGATCTCGCAGTGCTCGCAGAGGCGTCGAAGGCGAGCGGCGGCGCTGGCGCCGCCGGCAACGCCGCCGACAATCACGATTCGCTTTTGATCCAAAGTTGTCATCTCGTCTCCATGACGAAGACCGGCCGCCATGATCCCTGGACCGGGTGAACGGATGAGTTATCCGGGATTCTATGGCATTTTCGGTGTGGATGAGTATCGCGGAGCAGACTTGCAGTGGCGTTTTCATTGGGGAAAACGCCCATCGAAGGCGAGTCGCCCTCTACACCTACACCGAAACTGCCTTACGCGTGTCATGAGGTACTGCCGCAACGCCCCCGTGATGAGCGTGCGGCAGTACCATTCCAATGGCATCAGAGAAAGAAGGACTGTTTCGCCTCGCTGATGAGCTGGATGAAGGTTCCCACACCGACGAAGTCCAGATGCGGGTAATCGATCATTTCAGCCTCTTTGAAACCCATGACGCCCATGGACATTTCGCAGACGTGGATGCGGATGCCATTTTCCCCGGCCTCTTTCATGAGTTGCTCCAGCGACTTAACGCCATGCTGTTTCATGACGGCTCGAATCATCTTGGGCCCGATGCCGCCCATCTGCATTCTGGAGAGAGGAAGCTTCATGGAACTGCCCGGAAGCATCCGGCCGAACATCTTCTCCATGAAGTTTTTCTTTGCTGTCTTGCGCGGATCGCGAAGAGCGGCGACGGCCCAGAAGGTAAAGAAGAGATCGACCTGGATATCGTAGGCCGTGGCGCCGAGGGCAATGATGAAAGCTGCAATGGTGGTGTCCAGGTTTCCGGACAGGACGCCGAGAGCAAGGTGATTGTCGCCGGCGTTGTGTTCGATGGTGTCCAGGCGGGCGTTGATCTGCTCGATTGCCTGCTGCACTTCCAGTAGCGTAGCGGTTTCAGGCATGGTGGCTTCCTTTCAGGGTAAGAGTTCCATTACGGATGGGTTGCCAGCGCGGCAGCGGTCTCAGGGGCCGGGGCCTTGGCCCACTGATGGAGGACAAGAGCCAGGGTCCGATAGACCACGTGTGCGAATTTGGTCAGCGGCAGGAGAACGATGAGGTCCATGGCCAGCACGATGTGACTCATGAAGGTGATGTAACCGAAGGTGGTGGGATGCGGCATGTAGACCACGACCAGGGTGACGAGACCGGTGATGACGGTAAAGGTGAGCAGCAGGAGGAAGAACCAGTCCCCGAAGGAGCTCTTGTCATAGGGTGTCTCTTTGGCGCTGATTCGGCGGCTGATGGCGATGCTGAGGCCATAGAGACAGACCAGGCCGCCGAGCAGGCCCATGATCCGCATGGGGTACCAGGGCGGTACGGGGGAGCCGATGGGCTTGAGGAGATAGTCGAGGGTGGTTGCGAGCATCATGGCAAGGAAGCCCCACATGATGGCGCCGTGCACAAACCAGGCACGCTGGAGAAGGGGCTTGGCCTCCAGTGCTTCGTCTTCGCCGCACTGGCGGAAGCGACCATGGTTGAGCGCGTCCATGATTGCGGAGTAGATGGAAGGAATGAGCGCGGAGACGGGGAAGGGACGACGCTCGCCAGCCTGGTTCTTCTTGCCCATGACACGAGCGGTCATGGAGAAGAAGCCGAAGACGAGGGCCAGGCCGACGACGATGAAGAGGGCGATGCCGATGGAGTGGACCCACTCGCCGGGGATGAAGCGGAAGAGCTGGGTAGAGCCATAGCCGCTGAACAGGCCGCCGTTGCTCGCCAGGCTCCGCTGGCCCTGATGCCAAAGCAGCAGGACGGAGAAGAAGCCGGAGAGGATGAGGAAGACGAGGATGTTGAAGGTGGGCGAGCGATACATCAAGCCGGACAGGCCGGTGGGATCATAGCGTGAGATGGCGTAGCTGCGGGCTGCCGCCATGAACTGCATGGGATCGGCCTGGCGAGGGCAGGTCTTGGTGCACTCGCCACAGGCGTAACAGCGCCAGAGGTCTTCCTGCGCCAGCAACTCCTTCTCCATGCCCAGCTGAGCCATACGAATGACGCGGCGAGGGAAGCCTGCCGAGTCCTCTGCGAGCGGACAAACGGCAGTACAGTTGCCGCAGTTGAAGCACGCACTTACATCCAGCTTTCCGCCGGCACCGTGCTTTTTGATCTTCTCCATCATTTCAACATCGATCGTGTGTGCCATGAGCTTTCCTCGGAGTTCGGGTTAGTTGCCGGCGTTGGTCTCTTCACTCTGGACAAGGGTGTAGAGGAGGTAGTCGCCGTCTTCTCCTGCTTCGGTGACAAACCCGTACTTGCGCATGCCTGTGAGGTGCCACAGGGTCTGGTCGCATGGGATTTGGAGTGCAGCGGCGATCTGGGGAACACTGGCCGGCGCCTCAGAGAGCATCTTGCGGATCGCTTTGCGAGCGGCAACGAGCTGCTTCTGGTGGTTCTTTTTGGGTTCGCTGATGCCGCCCATGCGTTCCCGCATGGTTGCCAGCGCCTGTTTCTGCTCGGGTGTGAGTGATTTTCTTGCCATGGTGGTTTCTCCCGTGAGGTGTCCGGCTCAACCCAGATTCACCAGTTGAGGCTCGCAGTCGGCGTGCTGGGTGTCTGCCATGAGGCCATCCACCATCGCTTCGAACTGATCCAGGCGCCAGCCGTTGAGTTCCATGGCGCGGTGGGGGCAGACCGCTACGCAGGCACCGCAGCCGACGCAGAGACCAGCGTTGACCTCGGCCCGCTGTACGGTCTGCCCGTCGATCTCCGTTTCGACCAAGTGGAGAGCGCCTTCGTAATCGCATTGGGTGACGCAGAGTCCCTCTCCGCAGCACAGAGAGGCGTCCACCGAAGCGACGTATGGATTGAGTTCGACCATCTCGCGAGCGAACATCGCTGCGGCTTTGACGGCCGCTGCTGCGGCGGCATTGAGGGTCTCCTGAATGTTCATGGGGCCCTGAGCGGTTCCGGCGATCAGGACGCCGTTGACGGCTACCTCTACGGGGCGCAGTTTGGGATGAACCTCCTGGAGGAAGTGGTCTTCGCCGGTGGGCAGCTTGATGCTGTCCACCAGGTCCTCGATGTGCGAGGGCACCATGCCAACGCCGAGGACGACCATGTCGACGGGAACGGCGATCTCCTGACCCCAGGTGAGCATGTCCTTGACGGTGATGGTGATGGGGGCTTCCTTGCGGCTGGGGGCCTGCTTCCCGGAGGCTCCGGTGGCGCGCTCGACCTGGAGAGGGTCTTCACCGTTGTACCGGAAGAAGACGACGCCGGCCTTGCTGGCTTCGGTGTAATACTCTTCTTCGCCTCGCCCGTAGGTGCGGATATCGCGGTGGAAGTCGTAGACGTGAACCTGCGGGAAGCGCTTGCGCAGAGCCAGAGACTGTTGCAGGATGGTGCTGCAGCAGGTGCGCGAACAGTACTTGTTCAGGGTACCGTCCGCCTGCGGCTCGTTGACGCCGTCGAGCTGCCGACTGCCTACGCAGTGCAGGAAGGCGACGCTGCGGATGGTACGGCGGTTGTATTGGAGGCTGCCGGTTCCGGCATCCAGGTTCTGCATCATCTGGATGAACTCAGGCGTGGTCAGCACGCAAGGGTCCTGGCGATAGAGGAACTCGCCATCGCGGGGAACGTAGGGCCGGTAGCCGGTGGCCATTACGATGGCCCCGACGAGGGCGTCGCGCTTGTCGAAGCCGCCGCTGGGGCCGATGAGGCCCTCGATGACAGTGCGGAAGTTGCCGATGAAGCCGTCGACTACGGTGACCTTGCTGTTGAGCAGAATGTCGATGTTGCCGTTGTTCCGAACCTGTCTCTCCAGATCGGCGACCAGGTCGCTGGCCATGGTCTCAGAGGGATAGACGCGGCCCCGTTCATTGAGGCGTCCGCCGAGACGATTGGAGCTCTCGACCAGAAGAACGCGGATGCCGCGCGCGGCCAGTTCGGCCGCCGTCTTCATGCCGGCGATACCGCCGCCGATCACCAGCGCCTGGCGATGATTGGGCAGCTTGATCAACTCGAGCGGCTGGGCGTTGCGTAGCTTGCCCACGGCTCCCGTGATCATCTGAATGGCCAGCCGGGTTGCCCCCTCCGGGTCGTGCTTGTGCGCCCATGAGCCCTGTTCGCGGATGTTGACATGCTCATACAGGTAGGGGTTCAGGTTGCCGCGTGAGACCGCTCCGCGGAAGGTCTGCTCATGCAGAAAGGGAGAGCAGGATGCCACAACGACGCGATCCAGGCCGTTCTCCAGGATGTCGTTGCTGATGGTGTGCTGACCGGGGTCGGAGCACATGAAGGTGTGGACCTTGGCCACGGCGACGCCGGGGACCATGGCGACGACCTGGGCCACACGCTCGACATCGACCACGTCTGAGATGTTGCCTCCGCAGCGGCAGATGTAGACGCCGACTTTGGGTTCGGCGGGCTCCCCGGCCCGCTCCCGCTCCTCAGCCTGTTGCCGCTTGACCGTTTCATGCTGCTGCCTGTACTCGGCGTCATCCTTGAGCACGGCTTCCTCGTACTCTTCCTTGCCGGGCTGTGCGGTGGAATGTCTGTTGTCGCTCATACGCATCCTCTCGAGGTTCTTCCAAGGTTCCTGTTCACTTGATCCGGCTCATCCGACCAGCACCGGGCCTGCGACGTGTTCCTGTGCGGCGCGCTTCTGGTAGAGGTATTGACTGACCTGCATCGCGGCTGCTCCGGCCTCGGCGATGGTGTCAACGATGTCCTTTGGTCCGGAGGCGACGCCGGCGACGAAGATGCCGTTGGCGGTGGTTGAGGTTGGAGCTGTCAACATGGGTGTGGCGACAAAGCCGTCGGATGCGACGGCGACCGGTGTGGAGAGGGAGGGATTCCACTCCGGAACCATGCCCTGGGCCAGCACGACTAGATCGTGATGGTGTTCCTGCAGGATGTTCTCTGCGTCTTCCGTGGTTTCGACGTGGAGGTTGAGGTCTCCGTCTTCGATGGGATCGATGCGGGCGACTTTGCCGCGCACGAAGTTTATGCCCATGGCTTTGGCGTTCTGATAGAACTGCTCGTAGCCTTTGCCGAAGGCGCGGATGTCCATGTAGTAGATGGTGATATCCGCGATGGGAAGGGCGCCGGAGAGCAGCATGGCCTGCTTGATGGCATACATGCAGCAGACGCGCGAGCAGTAGGGAACGCCGATGGAGACATCGCGGGAGCCTGCGCACTGCACGAAGGCCACCGAGGAGGGAATTTTGCCGTCCGAGGGACGGAGGACGCGGCCGTAGGGTCCATGGGGCGCGAGTAGGCGCTCCATGGTCAAGGCAGAGATGATGTTTTTGCTTTGCAGCGCGTTGTACTGCGGCTTGATGTTGAGAGAGTTGAGGGCGAACCCGGAGGCGACGACGACAGCATCGGTCTCGATCTCGACGACTTCAGACTGCTGGTCATACTCGATGGCATCGGTGGGACAGACGCGGGCGCAGCTTCCGCAGGTGGTGCAGAGTTCAGGATTGAGGACGGCCTTTTGCGGTATGGCGTTGGTGAAGGGAACGGCGATGGCGCGTCTGGCGCCGAGACCGGCCTCGAAGGGATCCGGGTACTCACTGTCGCAGGCATACTCGCACAGGCGACAGCCAATACACTTGTCGAAGTTGACGTAGGTCGCCTTGCGGAGCAGCTTGACGTGATGGGTGCCCCGGACGGTTCGGATGGCCTGCACCTCAGTGTTTACCATGATGCGGATGTTGTCATGGTGCGCGGAGGCGGACATCTTGGGCGCGGTGATGCAACTGGCACAGTCAAGGGTGGGGAAGACCTTGGCCAGCGCGATCATGTGTCCGCCGATACTGGACTCCCGCTCCACCAGGAGCACCTGCAGTCCCTGATCGGCCAGATCGAGAGCCGACTGCATGCCGGCGATGCCTGCGCCTACGATGATGGCGTCGGGGCGGTATGTATTGTTGCCGTTCGCACTGGTTGTCATAATGCGACCCTTTCCGCAGTTGCTGAGTTGCCGGCCAGGCCAAGACGCCCGGAGAACTGGAGCCGCTGGCGCGACTCAGTGCGCAGTGTCTCCGCCAGGGAGTGATCGACCGGGCCGAGTCGAATGAGATTTTCTTCCATCTCGGCGATCTCCTTGAGAAACGCCTTGATGCAGACGGTACAGATGGCGGTGAGGCGGATCCGCTCGATATCCAGGCCGCCATCTTTCATGTGGAGCGTCAGGTCGTCGATCCGTTTCGCCAGCCTTTCGTAGGCTCCGTGGTAGGGACAATCCGAGCCACAGGAGGCGATGATGATGCCGTCGATTCCCTTGCTGTAAGCCCTGAGGTAGAAGTCCTCCGGGAACAGAACGGGAGAGAGCACGCGCAGGATGAACACCTCGGAGGGGTACTCCAGATGGGCCTTCCCAACGGCGTCTGCGCCAGGGTAGGCGCACTTTTCGGTAGCCAGCACAAGTATTTTGGGTGTATATCCGTCAGCCATGCCACACCTCTTGTTCGGGCGCGAAGTGGATCTCCGCGCCCGCAATGATTCAGCTCTGTCGAGGGGCTTGCCGCGAGGAGCAGCAAGCCCCGGGATCGCTACTTTTTGCGAAGCACAAAGAGCCGGTCGTGTCCGTCGGCCTCGACGATACCGAGAAATTCATGGCCCACCTTGGTCGACCAGGTGGCGAGATCCTTGCGCGAGCCTTTGTCGTTGGACTTGACCTCGATGATCTGACCTACCTTGACGGCGCCGATACCCTTCTTGGCCTCAAGCAGGGGGCCGGGGCAGGCGGTGCCGCGGGCGTCGATGACTTTATCTGCGGTGATGGAGGAAAGTTCTATGGTTGTCATGGTGTGCTCCTTGTTGGTTAGGTGAGAATCGTGATTGGATCTGCTGCTGAAACGTTGTCGAGGGTGTCTGGATCGTCCTCATTTTCGAGGGTGCAGGAGTGCGGGACTTCCAGTTCGTCGGCGCGCCGGAGATCGTCCAGAGCGTCCCGGATGAGATTGGCGGCCGCGAAGAACCTGGGGTCCGCGATGTTATAAAGAACCGTCTGGCCCTGCCGCTCCGAGACCACTGCGCCGCGGTCGCGCATGAGGCGGAGATGCTGAGAAGCGTTGGAGACCGAGATCTCCGACTCTTCGGCGATACGGGTGACCGTTTTGCCGCCGTTCTGCAGGGCGCAGAAGATGCGCATACGGGTGGCATGGGCGAAGATCATGAAGAAGTCGCCCATGCGCACGCAGTCCAGGTGGCGGTCGCGATCTGTCGTTCTTTGGATCATCCTTCCTCCCTTCAGTACGTTTCTTGTGCGCAGTTCTTTATTTGCGAATTCTTTGAAGTGTTGGGCAAAGCGAAGAGTTCAATCTTCGCTTGCCCTGCCTGTCGATTGTTCGCTGCGGTGGTGCGGCCCACGGTGGTTGGTGGGGTTGAAGGCACAGGGCTAGAAGTAATAGCCGATCTGGATGCCGATGGAGTTCTCGGACATGGAAGCCTTGAGGGGCTGGACGGGCATGCCGAAGAGGGTTCCATCGGTGACGTCGTTCTTGAAGGTGTGCATGACGGCCTCGGTGAGGCTCCAGCGCATGGGCAGCTTCTGGGTTGCGCCGAAGGTGACGGCGGTGGTGACGATGGCCGGCATGATGAGGTTGGCCTGGAGATCAGAGGTATGGATCGGGTTGCTGCCGTAGGTAAAGCCGGCGCGAACCTGCCAGGTCTTGTTCAGGTCATACTGTGTGCCGAGGTTAGCGACCCACTCGTTCTGCCAGTTGAGGGGCAGGGCAACGCTGGTGGCGCCGACCCAGGGCCCAAAGACCTTGAACTGATTCATGGTGCTGTGCCAGTTGAGCCACTGGCCTTCCATGCTGATGAGCCACTTGCGTACGGGGTAGACGGCTGCGCCGAAGGCGAACTGTTGAGGGTAGTTGAGATGGGCGCAGTAAGAACCTTCGCCTCCGCTAACGCCTATGGGTCCGGTAGCGGTGACGCCGGTGGGGACGAACTCGTTGTTTTCCTGCCAGAAGAGGTTGGTGAACTTCATGACGGATTTATACGAAGCGCCAAAGGTGAGTTTGTCGTTGTACTTGTACATGCCGCCGATGGTTGCACCGATGCCGTAGGCCCAGGAGGGGCTGGTGAGATTGAAGCCCTGACCGCCGAAGGTCTCATCGAAGGAGACCTGCTCGGCGGCGACATCGAGCGCGAGCCCAAGGCTGATCTTGTCGGTCATCTTGAAGGCGACGGCCGGCGCCATCTGCATGAAGTCGATACTGCTGAAGGCCTGGATGGTGCCCATGGGCGTATTGGGCTGCAGATAGTTGACGCCGAGGCCGGAGGTGCCGTAGATGCCGCCGCCGAAGTAGAGGTCAGGGCGGAAGGCCGGGGCGGACCAGCCAAGGGCCGGGATGGCATAGACGTTGGTGTGGCTGCCGACGTCCCCGAAGCCGAAGTTGGTGTTCCTCTCCGGGTTGAAGATCTCGCCGGAGAAGGCGGTCTGTGAGGGTAGCCATGCCATGCCGGCGGGGTTGCTGATGGCGGTCATGGGATCGCAGGGGGCGGCGACAACAGCGCCTCCCATACCCATGGAGCACTGCCCGACACCGATCAACTGGTATCCGTTGGTGGCCCGGGCCGCTGTGCTCGCGGACAGCAGGGCGAGGCCTGAGAGAGATGCTAGGATCACACGGCGCACCACTCGGGAGACACTGGAATCTCTGGCGGAGGGGATCATCGGCTTTTGCTTGCTTGGCATCGCAGTACGCTTTCTGGTTACTTGCTGGGTGGGTTCAGGCGGCTCGCGCTTTGAAGTTCCGCAGGGTGCTGCAAAGCATTTGCCGACGCGTCCTGGGGCAAGCTATTGGGAGGCGTCCTTGAGGGACTTCTCGATGGCGCCAGGAGCACAGCGGATGGTGAGAAAGCCGTTGGAGCCCATCATGCTGAGGTCAGGAAAGTTGACAGCGATGCGGAACTTTGCGGGTAAGGCGTAGACTTTTCCATCGGAGACGAGGATGCCGTAGGGTAGATGGCCGGTGGATTTGATGGCGTCGTCGTCAATGATGCTCATGATGTGGAGGTCGCCACCGCAGGAGTAGCCGGACGGACCGGAGAGCGCAACACCGAAGAGGGTCTGCTGCTTGCCGGGGATCGCAACCTGGTAGACCTTGCTGGCGCCTCCCTTGTGTGCGGCCAGACCGGCGTTGACCGCGGCAAGAGCCTTGTCATAGCTGTCGTACTGCGCTAGTAGATCCTGATCGGTGAAGAACGGCATCATCATCTTGTAGTGATACTTTTGAAGCTGTTCTGGGGTGAGGCCATCTTTGGAGCCGTAGGCCTGCTGTGCGCCGAGGGCCTTGCCGAGTTGCGCTTCGACGTTTGCGAGGCTGGACTTGAGGCGATAGGCGTTGCCCATGTAGGCGGGGTTGGTATAGGCCACCTGAATCTGGTTGTTGACTTTGGTGACGGTCACGCGCTGGACGACCGCATAGCCGCCGAATTCGGTTTGCGCTGCAGCCTGTTTGAGAGCGGCGTTGGTGACGCCGATGACCTCGGCGCTGACGATCTCTCCTTTGGAGAACCTCGCGTCGGTGTAGGGAGCGTACTCTCCGACGATCTCAAAGCCGGCGGCGGTGAGCTTTTGCTCCACCTGCTGGACGACCTGCGCTTCGTCTCCGCTGGTGGTGTAAGCCAACTCGAAGGGGCGCTCCTGATCGGCTGCCAGCGCGGAGGTGGAGACTGACGCCAGAACAAGCGCGAGCAGAGTGATCTTGCTGCAAACGGATGCGAATCGAAATGCCTTGTTCACCTTCAACACCGAATCCCTTTCGTCACGGACTGCACAGGCGCAGTCCCCGGTCATGTAATCGGTCGCTGCAGCGATGAGTCTGTTGCAGCGAAGTACGTGTTCCGCTGACCAGTGGAAGCAACTCCAGTGCCAAACCAGGAGTTGTGATTTTTCAGGGATTTAGCATTTGTTTGAGTTCAGGACGAAACGTGGTGTAGCAACACGGCGTTGCACAGCTGAAACACTCTGTTTCAGCTCTTTTTCATATCGCAGAGGCGCAACTCGCGCATGCGCCGCCAGAGGGTAGAGCGGCTGAGGCCGAGGGCGTGTGCGGTCTCAGAGCGGTTCCAGCGGTGCGCATCAAGCGCGGCCACCAACTGCTCGGATTCGGTGGAGGAGGATGCAAGGGGTAGGACGTCCGGCGAGGATCGCGCCTCACGCTCGATCGCAATCTGGCGGCTGATGGGTGGTGAGAAGCGGATCTCCTCGGGGAGATCCTCGGGGAGGATCGTCTCCATCCTGGCGACGGCAACGGCGTACTCCATGACGTTGGAGAGCTCGCGTACGTTGCCGGGCCAGGTGTAATCGAGCAGCAGCCGCATGGCCTGTGGCGAGATGCGGCGGACAAGGCCGTGCTGGGAGGTGACGCGGTTGAGGAGATACTCGGCGAGGGGCGGTATGTCCTCCCTGCGCTGACGCAGGGGCGGAACCTCGATGGGGACGACGCAGAGGCGGTAGTAAAGATCTTCGCGGAGCCTACCTTGCTGAAGAGCGAGGCGGACGTCAACGTTGGTGGCGGCCACAATGCGAACGTTGGCGGTGCGGGCGACGCTCTCGCCGACGCGTTCATACTGGCCGCCCTGAAGGACGCGCAGGAGCTTTACCTGCTGAACGGGTGGCATGTCACCGATCTCGTCCAGGAATAGCGTTCCGCCGAAGGCCAATTCGAAGCGACCGACGCGATCGCGAACCGCCCCGGTAAAGGCGCCGCAGATGTGTCCGAAGAGTTCGGACTCAAGCAAATCTGCAGGGACGGCGCTGCAGTTGACGGCGACGAAGGGGCCACTGCTGCGTGGCGAGTTTTCATGGATGGCCCGGGCGACGACCTCCTTGCCGACGCCGCTCTCGCCAGTGATGAGCACAGGAGCCTCGCTGTGCTGGAGCGCCTCCACCATGCGAAAGATGCGTTGCATGGCTGGCGAGCAGATGATGGCGTTGGAGACGAACATAGCGGAGCTGGAATAACTGCTCTCGGCTTCTGCAGGCCGAAGCAGAATCACGTAGGCCATGCGGGGGTCGCAGACGGTCGTGTCCCCATGCAGGATGGGAGCCGCAGTGATGGAGACAAGACGGTGGTTGCCCTCGCCAAACTGCAGCATCGCACGCCAGCCTTCGCGCCGCTGGCCTTCGAGCAGGGCCTGCCGCAAGGGCGTACCGGATCCGATCAGGTTGCTCCCAAGCAACTCTTCGATGCTGCGGCCGGCGAGCGTTCGGGCCGCGCCGCTGCCGATGAGTTCATCCAGAAGGTAAGAGGCGTGGGCGATGTGAAAAGACGAGTCCAGACAGACGAAGGCTCGTCCGACGGATGCGAGAACCCGCGTGACACCGTGCAGTGCAATCTGGGTGTCTTCACTGAGCGGTTCGTCGCTGGCGAGATAGCATTGCTGTGCTGCGATGCGCTTCTCCACAAATACACCCCCGCTGCTGTGCAATCTCTTTGAAGCCTTTCGGCGTCGACGCCTGACGCAGGATGGCTGCGCCGCTCTCCTTCCGCCCTAAGAAATACCAGTTTCAACAGAACGTTACAGGAGATGAGTGATGGAATTTGCAGATCGTTCGATATTCGCGTAACTGTGAATCGTCGCTGAAAGGGTAAACCCGTTTGCGGAGGGTGAAAGTGTGCTCCATCACCTTGATCCCGTTTGCGGTGCGCGGGTTTACCGTTTTCGGGAGGCAGAAGCAGGATGGCGTGCGCTGGAGTTGCCTGGCTGTTGACGGGTACTTTGGAGGGAGCGTGCCGGGGCGTCCCCCCCCTCTCTCCATTTGCCTGAGCCTGGCCGCGGCTTACGTCAGCCATTTGCTATGGAACCGAAACCCTTGAGGTCTCACTGGAGTAGACCAGAGAGGGGCGGCTGGCGGATCTCCCTTGCAGATGGACAGTTTCCGCGAGTTCAGGCGGTCTACGCCGAGAGAGACGCGGCGGCGCTGGCCGCATCCTCAGATATAGCGGCGAATCCGTCTGGCGGTTCTGCAACCCTCCTGGCCCAGGATGAGATGCTGAATGCCGCGGTCGAGCCAGGTGACGTCTGGATGTGGACTGCAACGCAGCCGTGATGATTCAGCGATACGGCCAGGGCGCGCCGGGGCGCCAGGACGAGGGCTATTCGCCGTTCTGTGTTCGGTACTTGTAGGTCAATGTGAGCAGCACGCTGCTGCTGCTGGGGCCGAAGAAGTTGCCGATGCGGCTTCGAGCCATGTCTTTGACATAGGCGGAGTCCACCTGGAAGCGTTTCACTTTGAGGGTTGCGCCGGCTGTGGGCGAGGTTTCGTCCAGACCTCCGCGCAGCGTCAACTGCTGTTGCAGGAGTTGTTGCTCGAATCCGAGGTTGGGATGGTAGAAGTGACTTTGCGTCCTTGCCAGCGCATCACTCCGAATGAGGTTTGTCCCTCCCATATCCAACCATGCGCCCTTCCAGGGAGAGAAGGTGCCGCCGAGGCGAAACTCTGAGCTGCGCACCTCGCCGTGGAACGTGCCGGATGGGTCGGTACGAAACTCCATGTCATTATTCACCATCTCCCGCGCTCCCAGAAAGAACCGATGGTTGGGTTGCCAGATCATGCCGAGACCACCGGAGGGCCGCCACACGGTGTCATAGTGGATGCTCTGGCCGGGAGCTGCATCGGTAACGGCGTAGAAGTGGGAGGTCTCATGCGAGATCAGGATGCCGATGGAAAGACCCCTCCAGAGGGGCATGGCGACTTTGCCAAAGATGCCGAGGTCCGCGCCATAGCCCGTGACGGGGACGGCACTTGACCCCAATCCGGGAGATTGAAGATTCACGTGGATCGTGCTGCCGTGCTGGACCATGGTGATGCCATAAAAGGTAAGGTGATGCCATGTGGATGGAGAGGTGAGGCCGACGGCCTCGAAGTGGAAGCGGTTGCCGTCGTCGAACTGCGACTCGCCGTAGTCCGCTGGAACAGTGTCTGCTTCATGCCAGATCCGTGCGTAGTTGCCCCAAGTGGCACCGTCGCCTCCGAAGCCGATGGCGCCTACACCTTTTTTGATTTGAGTGGACGAGAGCTCGCGCATCTCGATCTCCGGAGACTGCGCCGGAGCAGGGCTAGAAAGAGCGCCCAGGACGATGACAAGCAGAATTGGCCACCATGCCAGTGCGGGAAGGAAGAGAAACGCGCTGTTCCGCAGGATGGGCGCTTCATGCGATGTCAACGTTGCTTCTCTGGGCCAGTGAAGGTACATCGCTTGCATAAGGTTCAGTCAAAATCCGTACCGCGATCGATCGTAACGCAAGATGGGCTTGGAGACAGTGACGGCGCACGAGCCACACCGCTCATGGAAGACCGAACACACCGCCCTGGCTCAGTTTGCGCGAGTGAGCGTGCTCAGGGTTGAGTTCAGGAGTGAAGGTGGCGGGTGTGGTTCACGTTCTTGCCGAGAGATCTTGGGCCAACGCACCAAGGATCTTATTCCATGAGGGTTATGGTGGCCCGGGCAGGAGTCCAACCTGCGACCTTCGCGTTAGGAGTGCGATACATAGGTTTCTGCACGGAGCTGCATCTAGCTGCAAGCGCCTGCAAAAATCATTTGTTTACATGTAGATAGAAGATTAATCTCGCCGCAGGGTGCTGCACGGAGCTGCACGGAAAACCGGAACAAAGTGCCACCAAAGTGCCACCAGATCCCGTAGACTGCCTTTCAGGGGTACTCGATGCCGAGACAGCCGCAGAAGGTAAAGGGGATTCGTTACCGGGATGAACGTGGATTGTGGGAAGCCATATACAAGGTCGGTCCCCACCGGGTCCGCAAGTCTTTCGCAGACCGTGGGGAGGCTATCGCGTGGTTAGACATCGCGCGTGGCCTCAGACGGAAGGAGGGCGCCGATGTTCTACCCACCAGTGCCACCGTACCGCTGCTCACCTTTGCTGAGAAGGAAGCTCGTCGGCAAGCCAATATGAACAGGGTCACCCTGGGCGAGCTGTGCGATGACCTCAAGGTTTACATCGCCATGCATCCGACGCAGTACAAGGACCAGCTCAACCCGCCGCGTCGCCTGGACAGGATCAAGGCGGACTTGGGCGACTGTTCCGCCGCCAGCCTCAAGCCCAAAGACATCGAAGCTTGGTTGGACGGCCTTACCAACCGCCATGCACAGCGGGGCCGGGGCAAGCTGCTATCGGATGCGAGCGTAAACCGATACCGAGTCACCCTTAGTTCTGTGTACAAGCGCGGCATCAAGAATGAGAAGGTGCTGGATAACCCGGTAAAGGGTACCTCCCAGCGAAAGTTGAAGAACGGCGTCATCCGATGGCTGAGACCGGAGGAAGAGAAGGCCATCCGCGGGGTGATTCAAAAGCGTATCGATACGGCGGTTGAAGCCGGACATCTCGACTACGCCAAGCATCAACGTCATCATCTGTGCGAGTTCATCGTGTCGTTACAGACCGGCATGAGAGCAGGGGAGCAATACGGTCTTGAATGGTCCGACGTAGACATGAGGAGCAAGCAAATCCACGTCAAGGTATCGAAGAACGGCACGGATCGGTATATCCCCATGCTGCCTGAGGTGGTGAGCGCCTTCAAGTTGTTGAAGTCGATGGGGCTGAAGCGGAAGGACCGGGCAGAAGACAGGCGCAATGAGTCATCCAAGGACGTGTGCTTCGCACTGGCAGACCCGAAGAAGTGGTGGGCAGCCGTGCTCCAGGAAGCCAAGGTCAAGAAGTACCGATGGCACGACAACCGGCACACGTTTTGTTCCCGGTTGGTACAGGCAGGGAAGTCTCTTAAGGTGGTGCAGGAGTTGGCAGGGCATCGGGATATCAAGATGACGGCGCGGTATGCCCATCTGGATCAAGGATCGAAGCGTGAGGCGCTGGAAGACGCATTCAATGGCGCGTGAATCGCGCGTGCGCGGTATTCCGTGGCTCCGCCAGTCGCCCAAACGCCAGAGCAGGAGCGCGCGAACCATCCTGTCATTATTCTAACGTCCCGAAAGTCCACCAAACTCAACGGGTGGGTTGCTGCACTGAGACGCACTGTCGAGCACCCAAACGCATCCAGCCGCACAACACGAGTTTGGTTGGGCCTATTCGACATGCTTCTCA
>JAJZDM010000059.1 GCA_021806005.1 Acidobacteriota bacterium
CGGAGAACGCACGGTCTTGACCAACCTTATCCGCATTGCGCCGATGCTCCCGCCACAGTAGAGCTTCGTTGCCGCTGGTGTAACGCTGGGACTGACTCCCATAACCTGCCCGGCCTCCTGTCTCCATGGAGATACGCCTAGGAGTCCAGTACCCGCACGTTGCTGTTATCTCCGGTCTCACGCCGAAGCTCGGCAAGGCGTTGGATCAGGTGGCGCTGGATGTCGGCGTAGCGCGGGTCGCCGTACAGGTTCTTCAGCTCCTGGGGATCCTCCTGCAGGTCATACATCTCAAACTCCTGCGGTTCCAGGTAGTAATGGATGAACTTGTACCTGTCGGTGCGCACCCCCCGGTGCGGCTGTACATATTCATTCAGGGGATATTCAAAGTATTCATAGAGCCAGTCTCTGCGCCAGTCAGGGGCTTTGCCCTGCGCCATCTCCACCACGCTGCGCCCCTGCATCTGCGCAGGCACTTCCACGCCCGCCAACTCCAGCAGGGTGGGGGCTACGTCCAGGTTCAGCACCATCTCTTCCCTTCTGGTGCCGGGCTGGAAGGCCTTGGGATAGCGAATCATCATGGGCGTATGGATCGAGGGCTCGTGCATGAACCGCTTGTCGTAGGCCTGCCACTCGCCCAGAAAGTAGCCGTGGTCAGATGTCAGCACGATCACCGTGTTGTCCATCTCGCCGGATCTCTCCAGCCAATCCAGGACGCGCCCAATGTTGTCATCCACTCCCGCGAAACCCGCGTTGTAGTCCTTCACCAGCTCTTCAAGACTGCGGACGCCGTCCCCCGTCTGCATGGTGCCAATCTTGTTCTTGGCGTCTATAAAGGCCTTTGGCTTTCCGGGGAACCGGGTCGGATAGTCCCAGAATGTCTCCGGTGTCGGAATCAAAACGCCGTTGTAGAGGTCCAGATACTTCCTGGGCCGGTAGAAGGGGGCGTGCGGCGACTGGTGCCACAGCAGCAGGCAGAAGGGCTTGTCGCGCTTCTGGTCAAGCCAGTTCAGCGCGCGATCCGTGGCCAGATCGTCCGCATAGTCTCCGGGGTAGTTTCTGGTCTCGCCGCGCTCTCCTGCGAAGCGCTCGTGGAAGGTTGGGTTGTAGTAGTCGGTGGAGGGGGCGTTGAAGGCGAAGTAGTAGTCCCAGGGCCGTTCCTTGAAGCCATTCGGTCCATGCGCCTTGCCGCACAGCGCAGTCTCGTAGCCGGCGTGATGCAGCAGGTCGGTGAACAATGGAATACTGGCGGGCAGCGCCTCCAGGGCTTCATTGTCCAGTGCGCCGGTGGAGTGCGAGTACATCCCCGTCAGGGCAACAGCCCGGGAGGGCGCGCACAGGGCGTTGGTGCAAAAGGATTTGTTGAACACCACACCTTCCCGGCCGATGCGATCCATGTTCGGCGTCTTTAGAAGGATGTTCCCGGCCAGGCCGAGTGCGTCCCAGCGCTGCGCCTCGGTGTAGAAGAAGATGATGTTGGGTCCTTTGGCGGCAGCGGGCTGACTGGCAGAAGCGGACGATGCGGCGGATAACGGAGCGGCTGAAGCGAGCGAAGCGCCCGCAACTGCGAATCCGGCCTGCAGAAACTCTCTTCTGGAAGCCCCGGTGTTGCTGCGAATATGGCTCATCTTCCTCCCTGTGCTGGCAGACCCGCCGATCGCTTTGGCTGCGCGCAGCGACAGTATGATTCCTACCCGCTCAAGGTCATCCAACGCAAGTCCCTCGCTCTGCGGCCAGGCTCAGCGGCAGCGGAGCTCGCTCCAAATGGCCAGGGGGCCTGGCCCACCTCTCGCGACGAGAAGCGAACCAGACCCCACACCCATTCGGCTCCAACGGGGATGCTCTCGATCTAGGCCTGCATGATGCCGGAGTAGACAGCCATCCCGGCGACCGCGTCCACGCCCATGGAGTCTAGGGCATTTACCTCATCCATGGCTCGGATTCCGCCGGCGACGATCAGTTGACGGCCAGTGGTTGCACGGAGGATGGCGGCTACATCCAAAGGAAACCCCTGCATGGTTCCCTCGGTGTCCACGTGAGTGTAGAGGAAGGCGGCGCAGGAGTCCTCCAGCCAGGTGACGGCCTCCTCCGGCCCCAGTTCCACGCTCTCTTTCCAGCCCCGCACGGCCACCTTGCCGGCCTTGGTATCCACCGCAAAGCACAGGGCATCTTCGCCCAGCACGCGCTTCAAGCCTTCGGCAAACTCCAGGCGAATCAGCTTGTGCCGCCGGGGAGTCTCCGCTCCCTCCGGCTCGGCGCCAAAGAGGCTCGAACCATAGATCACGCGCCGTGCGCCCGCATCCAGCAGCCGCCGCCCATCTTCGGCGGTTCGTAACCCACCCCCTACCTGGCAGGGAAGCCTCTTGCAGATCATCGTGATCAGCGCAGCGTTCTCGCCCTGGCGCATCGCGGCATCCAGGTCGATCAGCTGCACCAGGGAATACTTGCTGAACCGCTCCATCCAGTAATCAAAGTCATCAAAGGACAGAGCCAGCTTCTCACCCTTCACCAGCTGTACTATCCGCCCCCCCATTAGATCGATCGAAGGAATCAACATGGCCCTATTTTAAAGGCTCCCGCCCAGGTGGATAACGATGGCATCCCGGAGGCGAAGTGCACTCCCGGCCGTAGATCAAGCCAGGCCAGGACCACCGCACCCATCTGAAGAGACCATGAATCGGCAACTCCAAATGAGAGCAGCGCCTGAATCGGACCGGCATCCCCCTCCATCGCACCCTCCCAAGAGATTATGCAAACAAATTACGATACTTTATCGTATACATTTAGTGGAAAGGATGTGCCGCATGTCCCTCTGGATCTCCGGTCGCAGGACCGGTCGAATCTTCACCCGTACCGTGCCGCAGCCTGCATGGGCCATCACCGGGCTCATCCTCGCGGCACAACTCCTGTCACTCTTCTGGGCGTGGAACATCCACGCTCAGGAGCGGCACCGCAGAGGACCGATCACCCTCGCACCCGGCCCAATGCTCGATGGAGGCCAGGTTGTACTCAGCACACCGGACCTGAGCGTGAAGCTTCTGCGCTACTCGGGCACCGTCGCCTCGCTCACTCCAAACAGCCAGCCGGGGTTGGATTACACGCCTGGTGACCTGTTGCGGCAGCGCTCGGCGAACACCTTCTATCATCTCGGTGATCTGGATGTACGCTACCGCAGCGCGGGGGCAACCGCCTGGACAGATGTCTCAACCGCATACCGGCGCAGTCCTGTTGGTGCGGTATCAACAGGCGCAGATCACTTCAGCGGCGACGTCACCACGAGCCTGCCTGCCGGCTCGCCGCTCAGGATCGTGCGCACCTGGTCTACGCAGAGCGGCGCGCTGGCGCTCCGCTTCACCCTCACCAATACCTCCAACACTGCGGTTGAGATTGGCGGCCTGGGCATTCCCATGGTGTTCAACAACATCATGAACGGCCGCACGCTGGACCAGGCCTATGCCGCCTGCTCCTTTTACGATCCCTACATCGGTGAAGATGCGGGCTACGTACAGGTGGTACAGTTGCGCGGCACTGGCCCGGTGCTGCTGGTGGTGCCCGATGGCCATACGCCTCTGGAAGCATGGAAGCCTATTCTTGACCGCCGCAACTGGAAGACCGGAGAAGGGCTGCTGGACAACGATCCTACGCCGCGCGGGATCACCTTTGAAGGCTCCTTTGACTGGATGGTCCACAGCAAAGGCTACGCCGAGACAGACTGGAAGGGCGTGCAGGAGTGGAACCCTCCGACCTCCACCACACTCGCGCCCGGTCAGAGCGCAAACTACGGCGTGCGCTTCCTGGTGGCGCCGGATGTGCGGCATATCGAAGCCACCCTGGCGGCGGCTCACCACCCGGTAGCGGTGGGTATCCCCGGTTATATCCTGCCCCAGGACATGGAAGCGAGCCTCTTTCTGCGTTACAACTCCCCGGTGCGCTCCATCGTCAGCCAACCTGAGCAGGCGGTAGAGATTCAAGACGCCGGTCAGAACCCGGCCGGACTGCATGTCTACCATCTCCGCGGCAGGCAATGGGGCCGGTTTCGCCTGATCATCACCTACGCAGACGGCGCCGTGCAAAGCATCGGCTACCGCACCATCAAGCCGGAGACGCAGGCCATCGCCGACATGGGTCACTTCCTGTTTCATCAGCAATGGTTCAATCAGGCGAATGATCCCTTTCACCGCGCGCCCTCAATCATCAGCTACGATGATGCCGCCGGCAAGCAGGTCACCCAGGACTCGCGCGTGTGGATCGCCGGTCTCAGCGACGAGGCTGGCGCAGGATCCTGGCTCGCCGCCTCCATGAAGGAGTATCTGCAACCCGACCCGGAGGAGGTCGCCCGGCTGGAGCAATTCGTCGATGGCGTGCTCTGGGGACACCTGCAGAACCGTGATGGCCCTCATCCATACGGCGTGCACAAGAGCCTCTTCTTCTACCAGCCGGCGCTGGTGCCGGGCTACGCCTATGACCCGAAGCTGAACTGGACCAGTTGGACAAGCTGGAACCAGGAGGGGGCCGATGATGTTGGCCGCTCCTACAACTACCCCCATGTCGTGGCGGCCTACTGGTCCCTCTATCGCACAGCGCGCAATACACACGGTCTGGTGACGCATCACGATTGGCAGTGGTACCTCAACCAGGCCTATCAGACCACACTGGCCATGTGCTCGGAGGCGCCCTACTACACCCGCTTCGGGCAGATGGAGGGCACCGTCTTTGTGCGCCTCCTGTACGACCTCAAGGCCGAGGGCTGGACCGATAAGGCCAACCGGCTGGAGGCCCTGATGCACGCCCGCGCCGATCTATGGGCCACCGAGGCGTATCCCTTCGGCAGCGAGATGCCGTGGGACTCTACCGGCCAGGAGGAAGTCTACGACTGGACGCGTTACTTCCACGACGATCAGAAGGCTCAGGTCACGCTCAACGCCATCCTTGCCTATGATCCAACGATTCCAAGCTGGGGATACAACGGCAGCGCCAGGCGCTACTGGGACTTCATCTTTGGAGGCTATCCAAAGTACGCTCGCATCGAGCGCCAACTGCACCACTATGGCTCCGGCATCAACGCGATTCCCCTGCTCGCCGAGTATCGCCTGCATCCGGGCGATCTGTACCTTCTGCGTGTTGGCTACGGCGGCGTCATGGGCGCGCTGGCCAACATCGACCAGAAGGGCTTCGCCTCCGCAGCTTTCCACTCCTTTCCAGACCTCATGCAGTATGACCCTTACTCTGGCGACTACGGGCCAAACTTCTTCGGCCACGCCGTGAACACCGGCACCTTCGTGACGTATGACAAAGCGATGGGCTGGCTTTGCTTTGGCGGAGAAGTAGCTGAACATCACGGCGTCGTGCATGCAACGGTGCTCGACTCGTCGCGAGACCGGCTCTTCCTTGCGCCCCTGGGACTCTGGATCACGCTCGATGCGGGCAAGATCGTCTCCGCGGACTTCAATCAGCGCAAGCACACCGTCAAGCTCCATCTGGCTGCAGCCAGCAGGTTCGTTTCCACGGCTCGCGTGCGCATCGCGCAGACCACCTCGGAGCCCGGCCCCACCTGGACTCTCTCGTCGGCCCGGACCCTGGATGCGGGTGCCTACGTGATTCCGCTGGCCTCCCGCCAGACCACCGTCGTGCTGCGCCAGGTGACAAGGTGAGCGATGCGGATCGGTTCCAGCGATCGAGCGCGCGGCTGACCCGCTCGACGTTCCACCGCTGCCTCCGTCACCTCCGGCTGTAGCACTCCTTCGGGTGCAAGGCGCGTCCTACCTGCCTTACCCCATGTCGCCAGGGTTTCTAGGTTTCGCTTCAAGCTGCTCCGGAAAGGACCTGCAACGATGGATAGGCGAGACTTTCTCAAAAGCATCACAGCCTGCGCGGCGACGCTGCCTGCGCGCTCAGCGCCCGCCGGCTCCCTCCTACCCTCGCTGTCGGCCTCCGGCCTTGTCGCTGCCAACACGGTGTCCGTCGACAGCCACACGCGCCTGGCATCGTTCGCTCGCAACGGGTTAATTTGGACGGTCTACGAGGATCTGCGCGTGCGCGACGGGGTGCTCACCTTCCTGGGCTCGAATGGCTCAGCCCGCGTCCTCCGCAAAACAGCGGAGCCAACCTTCGCGGCACAGGGACCACAGCACCTCGGTCTGGAGCTGAAAAATATCTGCCTGGCGGACGCCGACCTGCTGGCCACTAGCCTGCTGGCGCACGGCGACCCGCTCGAAGAGCAGGTACGCCTCGCCGCCCCGCCCATGAACGCCGACCACAGCGGCGAGGACCGCCAGGACTTCCGGCCTGGATGGAACACCTTTGTCGGAACCAGGGAGTGCAGCGACACCATGCCCGTCTTTCCGGCCGGCAACACGCGCACCTATCATCCGCAGCAGTACTTTCGGGAGCTCACGCTGCACAGCGCCAATCAGCGTTACGAGGGCCTCGTCGGCGGATGGATGCCCGCGGTCCGCAAGGTGATTCCCCAGGACGATGGGAGTTACTTTGAGGTGCTCGTCCTTGGCGATGTCGCCGCGCACGACCGCTTCATCGTGCAGACCTGGCACAGGACAGCGCACCTCCGCGACGGAGCCATCCTTGCCGTGCACTACGGCTACAGCTATCCCGAGTACACCCGCCGCCGCCAGCCGCCCCCACCCGAAGACTTCTATCGCGGCCTGCTCGAGTTTGCGGAGTACTGGGAACAGCAGACCCACGATCTAACGCCCATCGTGCTGCCCGATGTGAGCTGGACGGACATGGTTCGCTACGCATTCGTCAAGGAGCAGATGGTTCGTCCCGGAGGCGTCTACCCCAAGTACGGCGCGGTCGACCGCGACTACTACGGCTCCGAGTACGACGGGTTTCAGGACACCTTCACCATGTCCCTCTACGCCAACCTGGAGTGCGGACGCTTCACCCAGGCACGCGAGGTCTTTGACAACTACTTCACCTCGTTCGTTGACCCCCTCGGCCTGGTCAACATGCGCGGTCCGGAGACCGCTCAATATGGACTCACCCTCTTCCTGGTGGCCCGCTACGCACAGCTCACCGGCGACACGGCGCTGCTGCTGCGCTATCGGGAGAAGATCGAAGCCATGGCGTCCCTGCTGGCAGAGCTGCACGACCAGAGTCTGCGCCTCCCCCCGGACAACCCCGGATACGGCCTGCTGCACGGCTGGTGCGAGTCTGATTCCTGCCTCATGCCCGACCCGGCTGTATGGGACAAGCCATACTTCGCCAACAGCGCCTTCGCGGTGCGCGGCTGGAGGGCGATCGCAGCCGCCTGGACCGGGCTGAAGCTTCCCCAATCGGCGGCGCAGGCCCGGGAGTGGTCGCTGCGCAGCCGGCAGCTACAGGCTGCGCTTATCGCCAGCCTGCAAGCCAACACCTGGCAACAGCGCACACCGCCGTATATTCCGCCGCTGCCCGGCGCCAAGCTGACCTTCCGTGAGTCCCTGGCCAGGCAGCATCCCAGCGAGCAGGGATGGCCGCATCGCTGCTACACCGAACTGCTGCACCCGGATGTACTGCCGGAGCCGGAGGCCAACGCCGTAGTGGACTGCATGCGCTCCTACGGAGCCACCACGCTCGGCGTCGTCGCCAACGTCGAGCCTCCCAGTCCGTATGACCGGGAGATCCTTGGCTTCATCTCCTATGGCTACGCTCATACCCTGCTGCGCCTCAATCGCGTCGAGGAGTACATCCTGTTCCTGTATACGCATCGCTACCACTGCCACTCGCGCGGAAGCTGGACAGCCGCGGAGGTCTCCGGCATCACCGGCGGTGGCGCTCTCTTCTGTATCCCGGCACAACTCACCATTCCCCTGCTCATCCGCTGGATGCTCGTCTTCGAGGAGTTCGACGAGGAGCGGCTGCACTTCGGGCGCGCGATTCCCAGGGATTGGCTCCTATCTCACGCGCCAATCTGGATAACCGGCGCACCCACGCGATGGGGGCGCGTGAACTATCGCCTGGAGTACCGCGGCGCGGATGCGCTGGCCGCCACCATCACCTTGCCCGAGGAAGACAGCCTGCCCGAGTTCCTCCACATCTCCTTCCGCGTCCCCGGCCCTCGCACCCTCCACGGAGCCACCATCAACGGCAGGGCCACAACCTTTCAGGGGCCGCACCAGGATGCGATCGTCGTGCCTACCCACGGCCAGCGTCACTTTCAGGCTGTTGCACTGCTCGCGTAACCGCCTCGGTTGAAACCCCGCCCGGTCCTGCATCGACCTCTCAGCGTCCTGCACAAAAGACCGGCCGCCTGCTACTCGCAGGCGGCCGGTTGGCTCAAAGGTTCTGTTCGGTGGTTGCCGCTCAAAACTCTATGTTCGCACGGAGCTCGATCTGCCGGGCGCCAATGCCAAACGGAGTATCCGTGGTCCCAAACGTCGTATCTTGTACTCCAAACGCGCTGGTCGCCGCTCCAGTGTCTGCGCCGATCCAGGAGGGATGGTTGAATGCGTTCAAGAACACGGCTTCAAACTTGAAGCTGGCCACCGATTTGATCGGAATCGTCTTGTTGAGCGAGAGGTCGGTGTCAAAGTTGGTGGGATCGTGCAGCCATAGCAGCCGGCCGATCACGCCAGGAGTTGAGGCTGGGCTGATGTAGTTCGTATTGGACTGGCCTGTAACCTGGTTGATGTACTTGGAAGAGAAGAAGCTCACATAGGGCTTGCCCGGCACTCGCCGTGCATGCATCTGATGCTGCAACTGATTGGGCGTGACCCCGGTCAGGTTGATGCCGGCATCGTTCTGATTGTAGGTCTCCGTTCCGCCGACAAACAGATGCGGCTCGCCACTCTGCCAGATCACAATCGCTCCCAGCGTCCAGCCGCCGACGATGGAGTTCAGCAGCTTGTTCTGATTCAGGAACGGCCTGTCCGTACCGAAGGGAAGGTCATAGGTACCGCTGGCATGGAAGACGTGCCGGACATCGAAGGCGCTGGGAAAGTAGTTCAATCCCTTGTTCCGCAACGTGTAAAAGCCGGGGGCGCTGTTGCCGCGGCCGGAGTAGTATCCGGGCGCCGTGCTCCCCTGCACGCTCACCCCCAGCGACTTCGAGTAGGTGTAGTTCGCGTCAAACTGCATCCCGTGAGTCACGTTCTGCCGGAAGTCCACCTGAAGCGCGTTGTAGTTGGAGTATCCGGCGTTGGTCATCTCCAGGGTCCCGGCTCCCGCAACATACGGATTCTCCTGGAAGAAGTTGCTGGGATATGATCCGTTGCCCGGTATCCCCTGCGCCGCGCACGGGCTGAAGCTGGCGCCCACCATGGAGCACAGGTAGGTGGAGTTGCTCGCCAGCGCATTGGCAAACGCGCCCGCCTGGCCCTGCTGCAGGTAGGTGATGAACTGTCCGTTGGTGTAGTTCGCCCCCAGGCCAGAGCTCGCAAAGGCCTGATCAAAGATCGGCGTGGGATTCGCTCCCTGGAACGTCGTCCCACCGGACGCGGCCAGGTTGGCCTGCGCCGCCTTGAACTGCGTCAGGAAGCCGTTCTCAAAGATGTTTACCTCGTTGAAGTTCTCCGTCAGCCACTGATCCTTCGCCACGTTGCCTACGTAGCGCACCTCAAGCACATTGTTCGCGCTCAATTGGCGTTGAATGCCAAACTCCCACGATTCCACATAGGGCTGCTTGATGTTTGGATTGAAGGTGGAGTACGTCGTGCCGCTGAAGGTCTGGAATGACTCCGGTATCACCGGCTGAAAGGGTGAGGGAGAGGTCGAGGTCAGCGCCGGCAGAGCGCCTCCCAGGATGACGGATCCGGCGTTATAAAAGCCGGGCCCAGGCGTAAATCCAGGCGACGGAGCCACTGGGTTGGCATAGTAGTAGGTGTTGAAGTTCGCGCCGCTGTTGGATCCGATGCTCCAGAAGTTCTGCGCGCCCTCCGTGTAGTTCTTGAAGGTGAAGCTTCCACGGACCACGCTCTTGCCCTTGCCCATGATCCTCCCCAGCAGATTGTCCGGAACGTCTCTGGGATTCCAGGCAAAACCAAACGTCGGCTCCGGATGCACATAGGTCGGAGCATAACCGTAGGCGTGGGGTCCCTCAACAGGGTCCTGCACCCCGCCCAGGTTGCCCGGCTGGAAGATCGCTCCCACCGGCGTTGGCCCCCATAGGTTCGAGATCGTGGGACGAGTGTAGAACCCGGTCTCGTCCTTGGACGCTCCCGTAAAATCCCACCGCAGCCCCATGTTCAGCGTCACCGTCGGTGTCGTCCTCCATTGGTCCTGCACGAACAGCGCGGACTGCGTCAACCGCTCGTGGAGGTCGAAGGTGACTCCCTGCTGGAACTGCTTCGTCTGCTGGTTGACGAACTCTCCAAGACTGTAATACGTCATGCGTCCGTTCAGCGTCGCGTACAGACCCTGCACATCGGTGGCCGCTGAGGTTGGACCATTGGCAACCGCGTTGTTCAGCGACGTCTCAACTGGATCGCCCGGGCTGATGCCATTAACGCCGATATACGGTACGAACTGGTTGTTGTAATAGTGGTCGATCTCCGTCGAGTCCTCCACGCCGAACGAGAGGTTATGCCGCCCCCGCGACCAGGTCACGTCATCCTTGATACTCCCCACCGGGTACAGAAACCCTCCCTTGAGGGGAATAAAGTCGTTGATGCCGCTGTTCAGGTTGAAGCCGAAGGCCAGATCGCCCTGCTGAAGCATGGCTGCAGTCGGTGTTCCAACACCCTGTGAGTCGTAGACCAGGCCGGTGTACAGATAGCCGATACGGAACGCGTTTACCAGGGTTGGCTTCAGGATCCAGTCGAAGCCGGAGACCACCTGGTAGTTTCTGCTCAGGCTGCTGCTCGCCTGGTTGGCGAAGGTTGCTCCCGGGTAGGGGGGCGCGCCGGTATTGATGTAGTAGAAGTTCGACTCCGTCGCCGTACCGGTAAGACGAAAGTTCTTCGTAACGTTGTAATCGATCCGGGCGGTGGGAAACCGCTCGATCGTGGACTCGTGGTTGTAGAAGCTCAACACGTTATGGTTCGCGTCATACGGGCTCAGCGTCGTGCCCGGAAGACTTTCAGCGCTGGTAATATTGGCGAGATCCTGCGCAATGATCGGATTGATCACGCCGCTGCAGGTGGAACATCCGGCGCTGGCGCCCGCCTGCAGCACATTCGCCGTCTCCACCGCGTTCGTGGTCGCATTGTTGTAGGTGTACACGCCGCTCAACGCCAGCGGTGTTCCGACAACCGTGTTCACCAGGGCCTGCTGCGGCTGACGATAGTTGCCCATGCTGACAAAGAAGAACAGTTTGTTCTTGAGGATCGGGCCGCCGATGTCGCCTCCAAAGTCGTTGATGATAATCAGATTGCGCGGCAACCCGACAGCATTGGCGTCCCAACTGTTGGCATTCATCGCCTCGCTGCGGTAGTCCTCGAACAGCTCTCCATGGAATCTGTTTGTACCGCTCTTGGTAAGGAAACCGATGTCCATCGCTGAAGTTCCGCCCTTGGACGCATCCAGCTCACTGGTCTCTACCGTCATCTCCTGCGTCGCTTCCAGGCGCTGCGTCGTGCTCGAGTAGTCCGTGTCAAAGCCGCCGCTCTTGTTGCGATTGATCATGGTCGAGAACCCGTTGGCGCTCATATTCACCGCGCCGCCCGGAAGGTTATCGAAGTTGTCATCCACCGCGCCCGGCACCAGAAAGGCCAGTGACGAGACGTCGCGGCCCAGCGTCGGCAGATCCTCAACCTGCTTCAGATCCACCGTCGTGGAGAGCGTGTTGCTCGTCGTGTCCAGAATCGGGCTGGTGTCTGACGATACGACCACCACCTCCTTGGCAGAGCCCACCTTGAGTGTGACCGATAGACTCGTCACCTGGTTCGTCTGGATGGTCACCTTGGCATACTGGCTCGACGAGAAACCACTCTTGGACACCGTCAGGCTGTAGTTCGCCGGCTTCAGATACGGAATGTCGGCCGTCCCGGCGTCCTTGGTCGTTACCGTGTGGACACCGTTCGTTCCAAGATTCTTGAGGACAAGCGTTGCTCCCGGGATGAACGCGCCCTGGGGATCCACTACGGTGACGTTGAGCGAACCCGTCGAAAGATCCTGCGCCACGCAGCGGCCGGCAAACACTGCCAGGCAACAGAACACCACCGCTGACATCATCAACCCACGGGAGAAAATACGTCGCAGGGCGACGCAACGCAGAACCTGACCTCTGTCTCTCATCATTCGATTCCTCCAGATTTTTCTTAAGGAACGCTTCGGTGCCATCCAAGCGGCCTGCAAAACGTGCACATAAAAACTCTAAGTAATGTATGGAATGTTGTATTCATTATTGTGTCTGATGTCAAGAAAACATTTACAGGATGCCCTGGATGAACCCTGCATATCTCCACTAACCTACTTGATTACAATGACTTAACGCTCAAGTAGAGCGGCGGAAGCCACATCCGTGGCCCCGTTTTAAAGCAACTTCCCTGCTGCAGGATGCCCCGCAACAGGCGCCCCGCAACAGGGAAGTCTCTTCGTTTGAAGCTCTGAACCCCACCCTCAGCCGGCAATCCCCTCAGCCGTCCATAAAAATGCCCCAGGCCTCGAGTGCGAGACCTGGGGCGCCCATAAAACCAGATCCTACGGACGCAGGACCGGCAGCGCAGCTCCGTCGACCGGCGTCAGAGCTGCGATCTCTACTCCCTGTGGCCGCCCATCTCCAACTCCCACCGCCGGAGGCGCGCTCAACTGCGCCGTCACTGCTGTGGCCGTCAGAATGTTGACGCTCACCGGGATCGTCTGCGTCACATTGTCCGGTCCCGAAGCCGTCACCTTGATCGTGCTCGTCCCCACGGGTGAACTCTGGGCTGGCGTCTGGGTCGCATTACTGGCGCAGCCGGAGAGGCTCACCAGGCCGGCCAGGCACAGCACTGCCACCAGCAGCAGCGGCATCTGCCGGCGTCTGCGGCTGAACGGCATCAGCAGCAGCAGCGCCGGCAGCAGCAGCGTCGCCGCCAGCACGCGGCTGCGGGTCGAGGGCGCTTCCAGCCGCGCGTTCAGCGCCACCGGAGGCACGTTCGTGGTAATCGTCATCGAAGTGCAGACATCCGTCGTCGGGAACTGTTGTGGCCCCGTCGACTCGATCTGGGTCGAACACGTAGACGCGGCGTTCGCCGTCGGCAGAGAGAGGGTCGTCGGATAGAAGGTGCAGGTGGTGTTCGCCGGAAGTCCAGAGCAACTGAAAGTCACCGTGCCGGAGATCCCTCCCGCCGGCGCCAGCGCCAGAATGGTCTGTGTTGTACCACCCTGCGGTACGCTCAGCGTCGCCGGTGCGGCCACCATCGTAAACCCGGGAGGAATCGGCGTCACGGCCAGCGGGACCACCCCCGAGGAAGAGGTCGCATAGTTCGGATCGCCCGAGTACACTGCCGTCACCGAGTACTGCGCGATCGCCAGCGTACTCAGGGTCAGCGTCGCCGTGCCCGTCGCGCTCAGCGTCACCGGAGCACCCAGTGCGGCTCCTCCGGCCATGAAGGTAACGGTTCCCGTCGGAACCCCGGTCGTCGCCGAGGTCACCTGCGCACTCAAGACGGCAGGATTGCCGGTGATCACCGTCGCCGGCGAGATCGTCAGTACGGTCGTCGTCGCAGCCAGGGAAACCGTCTCCGTCAGCGTGCTGTTGGAGGGTGCGTAGGCGCTGCTGCCGCTATATACGGCCGCAATCGTATGCTTGCCCACGGTCAGATTCAGGGTCAGCGCCGCCGTGCCCGTGGCACTCAGCGTTGTCTCCGGCTGCTCAACCCCGTCCACCGTAAAGGTCAGGCTGCCGGTTGGAACTCCCGTTCCGGAGGTGGGAGCCACCGTGGCCGTAAAGGTGGCCGCCTCGCCATAGGAGAGCGATCCGCTCGACGGCGAGGTGAGCACGATGCTCACCATCGTCGTGGGCAGGTTGACCCCCGTGCCGCTCAGCGTGATGCCGGCTGAAGCTGCGTTGACGGCGTTGCCCGGGGTCGCCAGACTCTCCGTGTATGTACCCGTCGCGGTCGGTTCAAACGCCGCCGCCAGCGTGCAGTCGGCTCCGGCGGTCAGCGTCTGCCCACCGGCGCAGGCGCTCTCCGCCGAGTTGTCCAGCACAAAGTCGGCCGTATCGCCGGTTGCGGTATAGAAGGGCGTACCGGCAAACACCAGAGACTGGTTTCCACTGTCGCTGATGGTTGCGGTCTGCTCCAGGGTCTCCACCCCGATGTTGCTGCTGCCAAAGGCCAGCAGTGCTGCATTGCGGTCATCCTCTACCAGCCGGTTATTGCCGCCGTCGCTCACAAAGACTTCTCCACTCGGAGAGACCGCCAGCCCCGCCGGCGAGCTGAGCTGCAGCGTGCTGGCTGAGCCGCTTCCGCCTGCCGATCCGGAGTTGCCGCCCAACCCCAGCAGGCTGCTGATATCGCCGCTCGACGCGCTCACCAGGCGCACCACGGCGTTGCCCGTGTCGGCGATGTACACATCACCCGCCGCATCCACCTTCACGTCCTCCGGAGCGTTCAGTGAAGCTGAAGTCGCAGCGCCTCCATCTCCGGTGAACACGGACTGGCCGTTGCCCGCAACACTGGTCACCAGGTTGGCGCCCGCGCTGATCATGCGGATCTTGTTGTCGCCGCTATCGGCCACCAGCAGATCGCCGTCGCCCCCCGCCGCCAGGCCCGCAGGCGAGTTGAAGGACGCCTGACTGGGCGCGCAGCCGTCTCCATAGCTGTCGCTGGAGGCCGAACAGACCGTGGCTCCCGCGATCAGGCCGGCTTCGAGGTTGATCGTTCCGGAGCCGGCGTCCACACGACGAATCAGGTTGTCTCCCGTATCTGCAATGTACAGGTTGCCCAGGATGTCGGTCGCCAGCCCTGCCGGAGCCTTCAGCGTCGCCTGCGTCGCGGGGCAACCGTCTCCCTGCGCATCCAACACCAGCGTCGCTATCGAACAGACCGTTGTGGCTCCTCCGGCATAGGTGCTGATGTCGCCGCTGATCGGGTCCACCACCCGCACCACGTTGTTGCCCGTATCCGCAATGTAGACCATGCCGCTGTAGCTCACCGCCACTGCTGTCGGCCCGCTCAGCGCGGCGCTGGCCGCCAGTCCGCCATCCCCGCTGTATCCGGCCGTTCCGGTCCCGGCAAACACCGTCTGCGCTCCGGTCGTCGCATTCTCCTCCACAACGCGGTTGTTACCCGTGTCCGCGATGTAAAGGTTCCCGGCCGCATCCAGCGCCGCTCCCCGCTCCGCGGACAGGCTGGAACCCATCAGGCTGCTGGTGCCAGGGTCGAACGAGGAGAGGACCCCCTTGCCGACGCCCCGCAGTGGGAAGGAGCGGTGGGACTTCACACCGGTAACTGCCAGCGGTGAGAATGCCACACCCGGATTCACCGGATTGAACTGAACCGTAACCGTGCAGTCGGTCGTGGTGTCGCTGTTCGTCGTGCAGGAGGCCGCACTGGGAAGTGTGAAGCCCTGCGCGCTGGACCCCGCCACAATCCCGCTCTTCGCCGCCGGAGAATCTCCCGCCGCGAAGTGAACCTCCACCGTCTGGGACTCCGCCGTCCCCACGTTGCTGGCGGCGAAGGTCAGGTCCGTCGACGCCTCACGGATCCGATCATCCGCGGGATCGCTGATGTACAGATCGTTGTTGGCGTCAATTGCCACTCCCAGCGCGGAGTTGCCCTGGTTGAAAAGCGCCTGCGTGGCCGGGCACCCGTCCCCAAGCACGTCGGTGGCGCTGGCGCAGACCGGAAAGCTGGAGGAAGCCGTTCCCCCATAGCCGTACTCTCCGGCGATCGGCATGATTGTCTGCGCGGAGGGGTCGTACAGGTAAACCACGCTCTCGCTGGAGTCCGCAAAGTACAGATTGCCCTCGGAGTCGATGGCGATCTTGGTCGGATTTCCCAGCGGCGTGGTAGTAGCCGGAGCCGGCCAGCTCGGCGCCGTTGTGGGCGCTGCGCTGCCATTCTCGCCGATGATCGTCTCGATGATGTCGGTGCTGGCGTTCACCTCGCGAATCACCGAGTTGCTGAAGTCCACAATGTAGGCGTTGTTCGCACTGTCAAAGACCACGTCGGTAGGCTCGTGGAGCTCCACCCCGGAGCTGTTCGCCGCGCTGCCGTCGCCGGCAAAGCCGCCGGTCGCCGCAGAGCCCGTACCCGGGTTGTAGCCCACAACGGTGTAGATATCTCCGGCCTTGTAGGTGCCCTGATTGCTGGCAAAGATCTCTCGCACCACGTTGTTGCTGGTGTCGCAGATCCAGATGTTGCCGTCGTTGTCCACCCGCACGCCACGCGGCTCATTCAGCGTGGACGCGCTGGCCGCTCCGCCGTCACCCGTGTAGGTCTTGGTTCCCGGCGCTCCTGCCAGATTGGTGATGATACCGGTCTGGTGGTTCACCATCCGAACCATGCTGTCGTTGTAGTCGGCGATGTAGATGTTCCCCGCCTTGTCCAGCGCCAGCCCGCGGGGCGTATTCAACTCCGCCTGGGTCGCCGGACAACCATCACCCACCTTGTCGGTGGCTCCGGAGCACACCGCGCTGGCGCCGCCGGCCACAATCGTGATCTTCCCGGTCGCGCGGTTCACCTCCTCGATCATGTTGCTGTTGGCGTCGGCGATGAAGACATCTCCCTGGCCGTCCACATCCACGGCGCGCAGATCGCTGGAGAGCGACGTGGAGGTCGCCAGTTCGCCGCTTACCGGAGTCCCAGGCGCGCCATTCCCGGCGATGGTAGTCATCGTCCACGGAAGGACGATAGGCGCCGCCTGGCCCTGACAACTCACCCCCGCGAAGATCGCGAGGGCCGCGAACCATGCGATTCCCAGTAACCAGACCATGGGCAGGGCGGCGTTTACCGCGCGAATACGTCTCTGAACCTCTGTAGCAAACCGTGCAGCGATCATCATGGCTTCATCTCGAAAGATTGATATCTCTTCATCTCTTGCGCGCCGCGCAGCAACGCCTGCGGCGGTCACACAGCCGGACCCCACGTGGATCGCCCGCAGCTTGACGGGTTCTCAAAGATGGTATGACCACATGAGTTCTAGTGCGCCGAGAATAGTACCACGGCAAGAGGTTCGTCAAGATGCCTTCGTATCCGCACCCTCCCGTCAATGCCCCGGTTATTCCCCTCTTGACAGAGATATCGCAAGATAGGATACTTTTCCGCGAATCACAAACGCAAAAAACACCGGCTGCAAAACGTCTTCATTGGTCAGACCTTCGTCTGTCGACAGGTCTGACCATCATGGAAGGTGGTCAACCTGTAGCCGGCGCCTGAGGACCATGATGCAGAACCAGTTGCCGTTGTCGAACGTCCATGGAACGCCTGTTGAGGCCACCCCACGCGGGTCAGCAAAAACACCCAGTCTCGCTCGAATCCACTGCCGGGCCGGAGCAAGGCGCGCCTGGCTGCTGGCTCTTCCCCTCTGCCTGGTGCTGGCTCTCTTCAGTTGCTCGCTCGCCTTCGGCCAGGGTCAGATCACCGGCTCGGTCGGCGGATCCGTCACGGACGTCCAGAGTGCGGCGATCCCCGGCGCCACGCTGACCTTGACCGCGCCGGATCGCGGCTTCAGCCACACCGCCCACTCCAACGCCGCGGGCGAGTACGACTTCTACCAGGTACCGGTCGGCCTCTACTCCCTGCAGGTCACCTCCCCCGGCTTTGCCACCTTCACCACCACCGGCATCCACGTGGACGCCAACATCATGACGCATGTCAACGCGGCTCTTCAGGTCGGCAGCGTCTCGGCCCAGGTCACGGTACAGGCCGGCGGCAGCACGATTGACACCTCATCGGCCACCATCGGCGTGCTCATCGACAACCGCCTGGTCCAGGATCTCCCGATCGATGGCGGCAACGTGGTCGCTCTGGCCGGTCTTCTGCCCGGCGTGGTCAACGTCAACGCCCCCACCACCTTCACCGGAGAGCGCTCCGGCCCCACCTTCAACGCCTCCGGCTCGCGTAGCACCGACAACCTCATGCTGCTCGACGGATCCATGTGGAACAACCTGTTCTACAACACCGGCCTCAACTTTCCTCCTCGCCAGGGGCTCCAGGAGGTCAGTGTCCTGCTGAACAACTACGAGGCGCAGTATGGCCGCAACGCCGGCAGCATCATGAACGTGATCACCGCATCCGGCACCAATCAGTACCATGGCATGCTCTGGGAGTACTTCCGCAATCGCGCCATGAACGCCGCCGACGGCGTCTCCGGTTTCAATCCGCCGCTGGTCTCCAACCAGTTCGGCGCCACCATCGGCGGACCCATCGTCAAGAACAAGCTCTACTTCTTCGCCAACTTTCAGAACACGCGCATCGCGGAGACCGATACCGGCGTCGCCGACGTTCCGTCCTACGCCGAGCGCGGTCTGCTGGGACCGGACAAGCCGCTCCCCTGCACCTCCAACGGAGCCTTCCCCGGCCAGGACTGCGCCAGCTTTGCCTCCGCGCTCCCCGGCAATGAGACGCTCAGCCACTTCCTCAAGAACCCCCTGTACAGCTCCACCACCACCGGCCCCATCGCTGCCAGCGCCTTCAACGCCGCCTACCAGGTTGCCGGCGGCCAGGGCGTCTCCCCCTGCTACACCGAGATGGAGAGCGCACTGCTGACCTACGGCGAGTATCTTCCCAACGCCGAGGTTCCCAGCATCTGCTTCAATCCCGTCGTCCAGAACGTCTGGAACAAATACGTTCCGCTCCCCGCCCTGACGGCTACCGCGGAGTCCAACCCCGTCTACACCTTCGCTCCATATCCGCGCAGCGAATACGACGGCCTCTTCCGCGTCGACTTCACCCATGGCCGCCACAACATCGATGCCCGCTATTACATCTCGGACTCCGGCGATCTCGCCGGAAAGGGCGTCAGCGGCAGCACCGGTGAGGGGCTGGCGAACTACGAGATCATGGCCCAGAGCGGCCTCAACGACTTCGCCAACATCGGCGACACCTGGAATCTCACGCCGTCGCTGCTCAACGTCTTCCGCATCGGCTACAAGCGTTACGTCAACACCCTGATCCCCACCGATCCGACCACAATCAACCAGCTCGGCGGTCAGGTGCAGAGCTTCGGCCAGGCCACCTTGCCGGAGTTCAACTTCAACACCTTCGTCGCCGGCAGCACCAGCGAAGGCTATCAGGACATCGTCAACGAGGACATCGAAGCCGACGAGAACCTCTCCTGGACCCACGGCAACCAGACCATCCAGGTCGGCGGCAACTACCTTCGCCTGCAGTATGCCAACACCGCGCAGTACCCCGGAGACATGCTCTTCAGCACCGCCTGGACCGGCAATCCATTCGCTGACAGCCTCCTTGGTCTGGTCTACACACTCAACGTCGCCAACACCGAATACCAGGACGGCATCGAGCACGAGGTCTTCTCCTACGTTCAGGATGACTGGCGCATCAAGCCACGGCTCACCCTGAACCTTGGCCTTCGCTATGAACTACCCTACGTTTGGTTTCAGCCCAAGGGAGAGAGCTCCACCTTCATCCCTGGCTACCAGTCCAAGGTATTTCCCAACGCCCCGGCCGGCGAGGCGTTCGTCGGCGACAAGGGCATTCCCCGCGCCCTGGTCAACACCGACTACGACGGCATCGCTCCTCGCGTCGGCTTCGCCTGGAGCTTGAACGGCAGCGGAGCCACCGTGATGCGCGGCGGCTTCGGCCTCTTCTTCGATGCCATCAACGCCAACGTCATCGGCGTCGGCGAGCCCTACTACGACCGCTTCAACTACGATGAGCCGAGCGGCGGAGCCTCCGAACCCCTCCTGGGCCTAAATCCCGTCCCCTTGAACTACGATCCCAAGAACCCCCAGTTCGTCGCTCCCTTCTCCATGTACTTCCCGGACAAGAACTTCAAGACGCCGTATGTCATCGACGTCAACTACGGCTTCCAGCAGGCGCTCGGCCGCAACGCCAGCCTGGAGGTGGATTACGTCCTGAAGGAGGGCCGTCATCTGACCATGCCCTACGATCAGAACCCCTCCATCTATGACTGCAGCGGCGCTTACTACAAGATCAATCCATCCCTCTACTGCACAGACGCCACCGATACGCCCAGTTCGTACGAGCAGCGCTCACGCTATGTCGGCTTCAACTATGGCGGCCAGGGCCTGGTGGACTTTGCCAGCATCGCCACCTCCAACTACAACGCGCTGCAGGTCATGTTCCACGCCCGCGCCAGCAAGAGCATCACCGCCATGGCAACCTACACCTACGCTCGCTCCATGGATATGGACACCAACGGCGAGAATGACAACAATGAGATCCCCGACGTCTTCAACCTCAAGAGTGAGTACGGCCCCTCGGACTTCAACGTAAAGCACAACTTCAGCGCCGGCTGGGTCTACTTTCTTCCCAATCTCACCCGGGGTAGCCGTCTGCTGCGGCAGGCCGTGGACAACTGGCAGTTCAACGGCACCGCCCAGATCCGCACCGGCCTGCCGTACAACCTGACGCTCAACAACGACCCCTCGCTCAGCGACGAACCCAACCAGCGCCCCCAGATTCTTCCCGGAACCAGCCCCTATCTGTCCAATCCCACCCGGGCGGAGTACTTCAATACCCTGGCCTTCGGGTATCCCAACAACGGGACGTTCAGCACGCTCAGCCGCAACAAATTTGTCGGCCCCGGAATGGTGCAGTTGAACCTCACCGCCGGACGCACCTTCCCTCTTCCCTGGCGTCAGGGAATGAGTCTGGCCTTCCGCGCTGACGCCTTCAATGCCTTCAACCTCGTCAACCTGGCCAATCCCAACACGCAGTTCAACTGCTCCAGCTCCAAGGCCATGACTCCCTGCCTCGACCCGACCGCGGGCACCTACTTCGGCGTCATCCAGAGCAGCTATGGAATGAACTCCGCGCTTACCTCCAACGGCCGCGAGCTGCAGCTCTCACTCACGCTCAGCTACTAGGGAGCGCTTCCGGTTCTTTTTTGCCGAGCCAGAATCTCTCCGCGTGATCCTCCTCTCCGGGGGAGGATCGCCTGTCGAAAGACCCGAACCAAAGCCGCTTTCACAAGCAGCGCACCAGCATTCAGACGATCCTTCCGCACGCCAAAGGAATTGAGTGACCATGAAAACCCGTTCCCTTCCCAGCCTCATCCTCACCCTGGCGCTCACCGCCACTCTCCTCTCTTCCGGCAAATCAGCCAGCGCTCAAACCACCCCGCCCTTCTTCGCCCAGGTCCCCTTCGTCAGCCTGAGCGCCGGCAACGTCTCGGGCGGAACAAGCCTCACCACACCGTCCTCGGCCTGCGCCACCGGCATTGAGACCACAGGCGGTGCAAGCAATGGCGATAACTGCCCCGCCAACCAGGTGGGCGTCTCCGCCCCCTGGGGAACGATGGTCGACTCCTGGGGTAACGTCTACTTCGGCGATCAGGGCCACGGCTATCTGCGCGTGATCTACGCCGGCTCCGTAACGGTCAACGGCGTCGCAAACCCCGCCACGGCCATGATTGAAGCAGCCAACATCACCCAGACCGGCCTCACTCCGCAGGCCGGCTACGTCTACGCCCTCGCCGGCGGACTCACCACAGGCCTGAGCGGAAAGACCTGCAGCACCTCCACCTACACCTCTTCCGTCAGTTCCCTCTCTGGCGACGGCTCCGGCTGTCCCGCCACCATCTCCTACATCCAGGGCGCCTACGGTGGAGCGGTCGACAGCCAGGGCAACGTCTTTGTCATCGACAAGGCCAACTCGAACATCTACGTTGTTCTGGCCAACACCACAGGGCTGGCAGCCCAGTTAGTCACGCTGGAGAACCCCTCGGCGACCTCGCCGCAGGTTGGCTCTATCTACGAGATCGTCGGCGACGGCGGAGGTTACGTAGACGGCGTTCTGGCTGTGCCCGGCAAGGCAAAGATCGATGCGCCCTATGCCATCGCCGTCGACGCCAACGAGAACGTCTACATCGCCGAAACCGGCAGTAGCAATAATGACGTCCGCATGATCAACGGTCCCAACACCACCGCTGGCGGCTTCGGCCCCGGATACATCCACGCCATCGCAGGCAACTGTACCTCCAGCGGCTGCACCGCCCTCGCCACCACTCCATCCTCTGCCGTACCTGCTCTGGGTGCGGCCTTTGTGGCCCCAGGCGGCGTCGTCGTGGACGCCAGCGACAACGTCTACATCGGGGATAACAGCAACGCCGCCAAGACCGTGCCCTCCACTCTGCGGGTAATCTACGCGGGCGGGGCGAACAACCCTCTGGCCCATCTCATCTGCCTGGAGACCGGCATCACCTCCGGCTGCTCTTCCTCGCTCACCGCCGGAGATGTCTATACCATCGCCGGTCAGGGCACCGCCAACAACAGCGAGACAACAGGCTCCGGCACGCTGGCCACTTCGAGCAGTGTGGAGTTCGGAAGAATCCGTGGCCTGGCTATCGATCAGAGCGCCAACATCTACATCCTCGACTACAACGGCGCTCTCTCCGAAGTTAACGCCCAGACCGGCTACCTGACCGTCCTTGCAGGCGAGGGGAAAGATAGCTTTGGCGCCGGCAACCCGTGCGGCAGCGGCCCCAGTATGACAGACAAGTACGGCGACGGCTGCCCCGGTCCGCAAAGCCAGATCAATAACGTCGCGGGCAACTTCGCCGTTGCCTCCTCCGGGAACATCTACTTCCCGGATTATGGCTACAACATCATTCAGGAGCTCACGCTCGCCAGCCCCGGAACCAGCGGACCCGCCTTCCCTGCCACCAACGTGGGAACCCCGGCTGCCACTCAGGAGGTCGCGTTCAACCTGCTCACCGGCAGCAGCAGCGTACCCGCCAGCAACGTTTCGGTCGCCGTCCTCACCCAGGGAAGCTCCAGCGGCACCGAGTTCAAGGACGCCGGAGCCAGCGCCGGTGATACCTGCACCGGTTCCACCACCCTCACCGGCGTCAACGGCTCCACGAATGGCACGGCGGACACAGTTTGTATCGTTCCCGTTACCTTTACCCCGGCTCAGGTCGGCCCGCGCAGCGGAGCGGTGCAGATCACCGCCACCATCAACAGCACCACCCAGGTCTACGGAACCGCCTTCGTCGGCGGCATCGGCGACGGCCCTGAGCTGAGCATCGATCCCACCCTGGCCTCCACCATCGGCAGCGGCACCTCGCCGCAGGGCGTAGCCACGGACTCCTCCGGCAACACCTACATCGCCTGGGCCAACGGCACCATCCAGAGCACCCCCGGCGGCACCCTCGCCACCGCCATCACCGGAGCCATCTCCAATCCTCATCAGGTCGCCGTCGACGGAGCCGGAGACGTCTACGTCGCCGACACCGGCAACAACCGCATCTCCGAGTTCACCCCCGGAGCCACCGCTCCCGTCTCTCTCGGCACCGGCCTCTCCCTGCCCCAGGGTGTCGCCGTGGACTCCTCCGGCAACCTCTACATCGCGGACACCGGCAACGCCCGCGTCGTCCTTCAGCCCTACGGCAACGGCGAACAGACCGTCCTGGGCAGCGGCTTTCAGAAGCCCGTCTCCGTCGCCGTTGACGCCAGCGGCAACGTCTACGTCGCGGACAGCGCACTCGGCTCCATCATCAAGGTCGCGGCTGGCAACGGAGCCCAGACCACCATGCTCAGCAGCATCGCTCCCGCCGGCCTCACCGTGGACGCGGCCGGTGACCTCTACTACGTTGATACCACCCTCAATCAGGTCGTGGAGATCCCGGTCAGCGGAGCCAACGACCCCGCCGTCACCGGGCTCACCTCCCCCTTGGGCGTCGCTCTGGATCCCAAGGGTGGCCTCTACGTAGCTGACACCGCCAACAGCGGCGTCAGCTACTACAACCGCAACGCCTCCACGCAGACCTTCGCCACCCCCACCGCTTCCATCTCAGCAACGCTGACCAACATCGGCAACCAGAGCTTCGACGCAACCAACGACACCTTCACCCAGACTGACAGCACGGACTTCAGCGTCGGCCCCTCCTCCAGCAACGGCTGCAGCTTTGGAACCTCCATCACGGCGGGAGAAAACTGCGGCGTCAGCGCCCTCCTCACACCCTCCGGCAGCGGCACCTACAACGATGTGGTCACCTTCGCCGGCAATGCGGTCAACAGCGTCACGTTGAACCTCACTGGAACCTCCGCCGCGGCCACCGCCGGAACCACCTCCACCACGCTCAGCAACCTCACCCCAGCCGCTCCTGTCTATGGTCAGTCCGTACAGGTCACGGCAACGGTTGCCGTCACCAGTAGCAACACCAGCTCCACATCCTCCACCACTACTCCGGCCGGCACGGTCACCTTCTATGTGGACAACGTAGCGCAGCCGCCGGCCACGCTGGTCAATGGAGCCTACACGCTCACGCTTCCCACGCTCACCGCAGGCTCGCACACCCTTTCTGCGG
>JAJZDM010000060.1 GCA_021806005.1 Acidobacteriota bacterium
CAGCACCATCACCCCTGCCACAACAAACATCGCCACAGCGCCGGTCAACTCGCGTGAACGCGTCACCTGGCCCTGCTCCCGTGCCTTCAGCCGGTGGCGTGGTGTTGCCTGTTCTGTTTTGCTCTCGTCCGCCATCGCAGTTCATCCCGCCAGATGCAAAATCCTCACGCCGTTCTCCAGCGAACGCTCAAACAATCGTTGAAACAGACCTGGCCAGTAGCGCAAGGTCGCAATCAGAATCACCACGCCCAGCAGGCTCTTGATCGCCGGCCCCAGCAACATCAGTGGAAGTTGAGCCGAGGCCTTGCCCAGCAACCCCAGGACCAGATCCGTCACCAGCGTCGCGGCCAGCACCGGTGCGGCAATCTGCACCCCCAACCCGAAGACCATGCCAACCGTCTTCACAATCCCCAGCGGAAATGCGCCCCTAAGCCCACCCACACCCGGCGGCAGATAGAGAAAGCTCTCGCCAATGGCTCGCAACAGCCAGTACTGCACGTTCATCATCAGAAACAACAGAAGCACAATCGACCGATAGAACACCGCCATCACCGTGACATTCACCTCGGTCTGCGGATCCAGCAGGTTGACCAGCGAGTAGCCCATCTGCATCCCGATGATCTGGCCGGCCATATCCACGGCGTCAAAGACCAGGTTGGTCGCAATCCCCATCCCCGCACCGATCAAAAACTCGCGCAGGACCAGCAACGGCCAGTCTGTCAGCGCATAGGAACCAATCCCCGGACCCACCACAGGCAACAGAAGAAAGGTGAGCGCCACCACCAACCCGGCCTTTACCCGCGCCGGCATCGCCGGACTGCCGAAGAAGGGAGCGAAGAGCATCAGCCCGGAGAGCCGCACGGCGATGGTCAATATCCCGCCGATGGTGGCGTTGATCGCACTCGAAGTCATTGCAGGTACCTGTTGAAGTCCGAGAAGATCGTCAGGGTATAGTGCGCCAGATTGCGCCACATCCAGGGCATCATCACAAACAACGCCGTGCCGGTCATCAGCAGACGCGAGACCGTAGAGACCGTATTGTCCTGGAGTGAGGTAAGCGTCTGCGCGATGCTGACCACCAGACTGACGGCGATGGCCACCAGCAGGATGGGACCCACAAGGATCAGCACCTCCTGCAGCATCAACCGTCCAAGTAACACAGCCTGGTCAACGTTCATATCGCTCGCCAAAACTCCTCAACCCAGATGCTGCAACCAACTCCCTGCCGACACTCCTCCACTCAAGCCCTTCCGGCTCAGTGGAAGCTGCTCATCAGCGAACCAATCAACAGGTGCCACCCATCCACCATCAGGAAGAGCAGCAGCTTCAACGGCGTCGAGATGACCACCGGCGGTAGCTGCAGCATACCCACCGAGGTGGTGATCGAAGCCACTACCATATCCACCACCAGAAACGGCAGAAACAGCACCGTGCCGATCTCAAAGCCCGCCTTCAATTCGGAGAGGATGTAAGCCGGCAACAGCACCCGCATCGAGAGATCCTTCACCGATCTCGGCCGTGGCTCCTTGGCCAGCCGCACAAACAGCGCCACATCCTGCTCGCGTACGTAGTGGCCCATGAACTCGTGCATCGGCGCCTCTGCCCGGTCCAAAGCCTCGATCGCCGTAATCTGCCCGCTCTGCATCGGCGCCAGTGCGTCCCGATAGATCTGGTCGGCCACCGGCTGCATCAGGAAGAAGGTAAGAATCAATGACAGGCCGATCAGGGTCTGATTGGACGGCGTGGACTGCAGCCCCAACGCCTGGCGCAGAAAGTGAAAGACGATCAGCAGCCGCGCAAACGGCGTCATGCAGATCAGAACCGATGGGATCAGCGTCAGCGCCGTCAGCATCACAACGATCGACCACGGCACCGACCTGCCCAGCGTCTCCGTCGTGGGGAAGTTCGAACTCCATCCCGCCGCATCGGCGCGGCTCGAGTACGGCCTGCCATCCACCATCGCGGGCTGCGCATCAGGAGAGATCGTCGCCAGCGGAGGCTCGGCGATCGGCGGCAGCGGCGGCAGACCGGTGATCCCGGCCGGAGCATCGGAGGGAGGATCGACCTGCGAGGTCATCGCACCGCCGAACTGGCCATCCATCGGGTCGACTACCTGGCCTTCCACTGCAACTGGCGCGCCGGCGCCAGTTGCCCGCATCCCGTGCCCCAGCGCAACCGGCGTCGCTGCGGCCTCTCCCGCCAGCCCAGCCAGAAGCCATCCTGCGATCATCAGCCCGCACAGCCGCCTCATCCCGCACCACCCACGACGTCCAACCCAGCCGTGCCTGCGCAGACACTCGTACTCCCAACCTTAACCTTCCCCAACGCAGATCTCTTCCCGGCCCCGGCGCGAGCATTCGCCCTTCCTGGGCTGGATGCCAGGCGCTCATCGGGCCTGGCCTTGCTCCGCTTCCGCTTCGGCGCGCTCTCCAACTCCGCAAGCAGCGACATCCCCGCCGCGCCGCCACCGATCAGAAACTCCTTGCCCTCCACCGCGACGATCGCCACAAATCGTTTCTCGCCCAGCGAGATCGTCTCTGCGACCCGCAGTCGTCTGGCGGTGGATATGCTGTACTTTGCGCACAGTCTGCTCCATAGCCGGGCGAGCGTCCGGACCCATCCAAGCCTCAAGCCTCTACCCGCGGCCTGCGCACAGCCCCGCAGTACAGCCTGGAATGAACGCTGCGGCGCCGCGGCAGCCGTCTCAAGCGGCGCTGAAAGACGCCGCTCACCCGGCAACTCCAAAAGATTCTTCAGCCCCTCCCGCTTGCGCTCGCTCCCAATCTGCGCCTTTGCACCCTCTCTCTTCTTTCCAGCGACAGGCTCGGGCAGCTTCTGCGTGGCGATCGTCTGAGGAGCCTGCACGGCACCACGCACCTTCTCCACCAAAGACATAGCTGCAAGCCCGCTCCACGACACTCCTGCAGAAGAGAGCGTTTTGCCCCATCCCCAAGGCTGCCCGGAGATTCTGCTCCTTACAGAGCCCTGCTGGATCCCGGCCTTCATGTTCCCGGCCTTCATACGCTGGGTCTTCATGCCAGGTCCGTAACCCGCACGGCGAGCCGGTCGCCGACGACTTCAAACTCCGTCCAGCCAATCAACAGGTTGTTGACGCGCACTGGAACATCGCTGGTCTGGTGACAGGCCGTCTCCACAATCGAGCCCTGCTTCAGCCGCATCAGGTCACCGATCGTGAAGCGCACGATCGGGAGATCGACGCTCAGGGTGCAGGGCAACCATGGCATCCTGTCGAGACGATCGGTCTCGCTGCTCCCCTCATCGGGCAGCAACAACTCGTTGGGCTTTCCTTCCAGACTCTGCAGCGATGGACTCATCCGGCCTTCGGGCACTCCTTCTTGCCTTCACCTGGCAACTCCCCTCGCAATCCTTCGCCGGATAGATCCTCTCCATCCCGCGCGGCAGATTAAAAAGACGAGTGTCACGGATGACCAAAGCAATCGGCGTGCCGGAGTGACGCAACCGGGCCTCTGCGCTTTTCGGCAGTCTCAGCGCGTCCCTCCTGGCTCCAGACAAGTTGCTGTCTTTGAAGCCACATAGACAGGTGTTGACACAAACACATCTGGCCGCGCGGCGGGCCGCGAAGCACGCGGCCGCACCCGGCGGCGACGGGGCAGTGATGAGGCGGCCATGAGAAGCGCACCCGGGCAGGCCCAACCTGCCGGGGCGCCCGCGCATCCCCGGCAGGGGACTCTCATTCAAGCTTAATCAAGTGCCAGCCTGGGCTGGTCACTGGATCATCTGGATCGTCGACTGCTCCACCTGATCGAGCGTGGTCAGCACCTTGGCGTCGCCATCATAGGCCTCCTGGGCTACGATGAGGTTGGCAAACTCCGTGGAGAGGTTCACATTGGACTCTTCAACCGCTCCTCCTGTAATCGTTCCGTCTCCACCCACGCCGGCCTGCCCGATGACCGCGGCGCCCGAGGAGCTGGTCGCCGTCAGATCCCCGTCCGTACCCTGCGTCAGCCCCTGCGGATTGGCAAAGGTGGCAATCGCCACCTGGCCCAGGGCCAGTGTCTGGCCGTTGCTGTACTCGCCCTGCACCACTCCATCAGACAGTACGGAGTAGCTGGACAGGGTGCCGGCCGCATACCCGTTCTGAGTGGTTGTTGTCGTGGTGCTGGTGGAGTCCTGCTGGGTAATCGTTGGTGTTCCGGACGAGTCCAGGTTCCAGGTGAGGCTCATATTCGCGGCGCCATCTGCCAGCCCCGTAATATTGATCCCTGCAACCGTACCCGTAGTCGAGGCGGTCCCTCCGGTCGGCGTCACAGACTGCAATGCTCCGGAGGAGTTGAAGGCCAGCGTTCCCGATGCCACCGTCGTCGTGGTGCCGGACGCACCCGTAGCCGATGCCGGCAGGGAGATATCATAGCTCCAGGTATTGGTCCCGGTATTGGTATAGGTGATGGTAAGGTCCTGCGCGGTTCCAAGAGAGTCGTAGACCGTAATTGGCGTGCTGAAGCTGGTGCCCACGCTGGAGGACGAATCCAGGTTCACATCCGCGCTGAAACTCGTGGTTGCGGTGGCTGCCAGGCTGGCGTTGGAGTTCACCGAGATAGGAGCCAGGGCGCTGGTGGTCGAAACCGTTCCATTCGCCGCCGGGAAGCCCATCACCAGTTGTCCGTCCGTGGTGGTAAGCTGCCCCTGCGAGTTCACCGTAAAGTCGCCGTTCCGGGTATAGCTGGTCACGCCGTCCTGGCTTACCACAAAGAATCCATTCCCCTGCAGCGCCATGTTGGACGCCGTCCCGGTGGAGTCCACTGAGCCGTTGGAGAGGTCGGAGGTTGTGCTGGCCACCTGGACGCCGTTTCCAATCTGCATGGGGTTCCCGTCGCCGCTGGTGCCCATCACCTGCGAAAAGACATCCCCAAAGCTGATCGTCTGGTCCTTGTAACCGTCGGTATCCAGGTTGGCCAGGTTATTGCCGATCACATCCAGCTCATCGGAGCTGGTCTGCAATCCGGAAAGTGGAACAGAAAAGGATGCCATCTCGTGTTACCTCCTGTAAGACCCCGGCACAACGTCCAGGCCAAGGTCCTCCATCAGTTGCTATATAGGTTCATCAAGGAAGAGCTTGAAGGACTGGTAACGGCTCGCTGAGCCGTGGTAGCCGCCGTGGTACCGGAGCTGGTTGAGGCAGCTCCCGACGATGCGCTCGTGCCTCCCGCGCTCCTGGCCGCCAGCGCATCCGCTGTCCCGGTCGCCGCGGCCGTAGTCTCCGCAGCGGCCATGCTGGATAAGGTTTGATTCATGGTGACCAGTTGATCCAACTGGTTCAAGGACACCAACTGACCGACCATCTCGGTAGGATCCACCGGAGAGGTTGGGTCCTGATTCTGCAACTCGGTCACCAGCAGATTCATAAACGTGTCCTGGAGACTGGAGGCGGATTCGCCGGTCGTCCCGCTGGATGCGCTGGTGGCAGTCGTCGAGCTACTGGTCGCATTCACCTCCGGCGTCTGCACGGCGGCTGTGGTTAAAGGGATGATTCCCTGAATATTCATTCTCGCGTCCTTTCCTCCTGCGCTATCTGGATCCCTTCACCGAATCCAGGGACAACTTCCTACACTCTGATATCCAGCCCGCCGCTACGCGTGAGGCCAGCACTACCCGCCAGCCCGCCGCTGGCCACCGCAGCCGCCAGGCCACTCTCCGTGGCCGCTGCAGCGGGCAGACTGCCGAGACGGCCTGATCCGGAACGATTCGATCCCTCGCTGGACCCCTGCTGCTGCGAGCCGCCGTCTGAGCCGCCCCGCAGCCCGGCTCCGTGATGGTCGATCTCGATCGAGGCGTGCAGACCATACTCCTCCCCCAGCCTGGCCTGCACCGTCGGCACATGGGTTGAGAGTGTCTGGCTCAGCACGCTGTGATCCACCGATATCTGCGCCTGCATCTGCTGATTGGAGATGGAGGTGCGAATCGAGATATCGCCAAACTCCTCGGAGCGCATCTGCACCCGCATCTCCGCCTGGCCCATCGTCTGGATCACCCGGGCGGCGTTCACGCCCGAGCCGGCTGTGGACTCTTCTGCCGCCGCGCGCGCGGAGGTCGCAGGATCCTCGGCCCTCGCTGCACGCGCCGCCTCTGCTCCTCCACTGCCTGCGGAGGAGGCCCCGGCAGCGTCATGCACGGCCAGATGCGTCATGGCCGCCTGCAGCGAGGCCTGAGCCAACCCGCCCTCCGCGGCCCCGGCCGCTGCGCTGGCCACCGAACTGGTCGCCGAGACAGACCGCGGTCCGGGATCGGGACTCGAACCTGCTCCTGAACCGGCTCCTGCGCCAGATCCCGACCCGGGACCAGAACCTGCGCCGGCGACCGAAGTGGAGCCCATCGCCGGTGATCCTCCAGCGCCCACGCCCTGCGCCGCTGGAGCTCCACCCGCAGCCGCTGCCGGGGATGGACCACCGGCGGCATCATGGCCCCTGGCCGCCGAACCGGAATCGCTGATAGCGTTTGTCTTGGTCTCCGGCCGGTCCAGCCCCTGCGCATTCACGCCGTTCAGGGCTCCATCCGCCATCTGCACGGAAAGGCTGCCGGCGGAGGATGGCTGCGATCCCTCTGCGGATGTGCGGGCGTCCATTCCCGGCTGACCGCTGCTCTCGCCTCCGTCGCCGCCGGCCGCTCGCTCCAAAGACGTCGTCGCGCCCTGACCAGGCTCCTGGATACTGCCTCGGGTGCCATCCGAGCCGCTCCGCGCACCCTCGGCCGGGCCCCGCTCCACTCCTGCCGTTCCTTCAAACTTTGCTGCAGGAACCTCGATCCGCACCGCTGAGACGCTGGCGGCCAACGCGCCTCCCCCACCGGCTACCGCAGCCTGCACCGCCGCCGGCAGCGTCATCGGGAGCGCAGCAACACCAGCAACGCTCTGTGCTTTGCCCCGTTTCTGCTTCTTCTGCGCCGCGGAGAGGTCTGCCTCTGTGCCTTGCGTGGGCGCCCCGGATGAGGCCATCTCCATCAAAGCCGGCGAATCGGCATCGCCCGCAACGCCGCCGGCCATCTTCGGCCACAAGCCGGAAGATACTGTCTGGCTGGCCGTCGAGGGCAGCGCGGATCCAGAGCCATCTTCCAGCACCACGGCAGGCGATCCACTCCATCCGGTGCCCCTTGCACCGCTGCCGGCGCTGGTGTCAGCTACCCTGCTCCCGGCGGCGCCTGGCAGCGAACCCGTCTGCCCGTCCGAGCTCTCCTCACCGGATTGCGCTCCAAGCTGCGCCTGGGTCTGATCTCCCTCAGCGCCTGACCTCACCGCATCCCGCGCCACAGCGCCCGGCTCCACAGCACCCCGCACCGCAGCACCGCTCTCCATCGCTCCGCTGCCTGTATCTCGTCGTGCTGCCGCGGTTGCCAGCAACATCTGGAAGCTCTCCGCAGGTTCCTGGGCAGACGTGGCTGAGGCGCCCGACAGGTTCGTCGTCGCATTCGCGGCCGCATTCGAACTGATCCACGCCGAAGGAACTCGCACGCCACAGACAGGTGCACGCATCGCACCACTCCCGGCGACGCTCGCCCCAACCCACTTTGCGGCAAAGAACCTCTGATTCTAAATAGGTTCTTCTATCGGCATCTGCAGCCGGCTGTTTCAGGGCAAAGCCTGGGCGGCAACCCTTGCCGGGTTTGGGAGGCAAAGGTTGCCTACCTGGCTGCTGGCTGAAGCGGCATGCAGCCGCGGTGCTCCATCCCTGAACCACAACGCTGAGGATGGAACACCCCACATTTTCTCTCTTCTTTACCTCTGGGTTCCCTGCATCTCGCCGTTTTGAGGTGTGGGCTCGCAGGATGCTCAGGGCATCTTCCTGCAGACGTAACGATGGTCTGGACTTTGAAGAAAGTCCCGGCTCACCGGCAGCATCAGCACTCAATCACATTGAGCGCCAATCCTGCGAGGCTGGTCTCCTTGTACCGCGACTGCATATCCATCCCGGTCCGGTACATGGTCTCGATCACCTGATCCAGCGAGATCTTGTGCTCTCCCTGGTCATGCATGGCCAGCCGCGCGGCGTTTACTGCCTTGACCGCGCCCATGCCGTTGCGCTCGATGCAGGGAATCTGCACCAGTCCTCCAATCGGGTCGCAGGTCATGCCCAGGTTATGCTCCATGGCGATCTCGGCCGCACTGGCCGTGGTCGCATTATCCCCATTCAAGGCGGCCACCAGTCCACCGGCGGCCATGGAGCAGGCCACGCCCACCTCGCCCTGGCAACCCACCTCGGCGCCGGAGATGGAGGCATTCTCCTTGTACAGAATCCCGATGGCCGCCGCGGTCAGAAAGTAGCGCAAAAGCCCCTGCCTGCGCTGCGCCTCACTCAGTTCGGTGCTCGCATGGTGCACGTAATAATAAGCCACGGCTGGAATGACACCGGCCGCGCCGTTGGTGGGAGCCGTCACCACTCTTCCCCCGGCGGCATTCTCTTCATTCACGGCCATGGCCGCCATGGTCACGCTGTCCAGCGGAGCCAGTGGATCACTCGGTGCGCCTCTCTCGGCCAGTCGCCGAGCCAGTCCGGGGGCACGCCGTCGCACCTTCAACCCGCCGGGAAGCACGCCCTCGGTTCGCATCCCGCGCTGGATCGAATCGCCCATCGCCTGCCACAGCGCAAGGATCGCCGCCTCCACGCGCCCCTCATCTAAGAGGATCGCCTCCGCATCCTGACCGGGAGCCGGGGCCATCTCATTGCCGGGCCGCAACGGACTGAGGATCCGGTCGATCCGGCGCACGATCTCCGGGTCCTGGAGCAAGCCGACCTCATTGGCCAGCACCATCTCGGCGATCGTCAACCGATGCTGCTCGCCCAAGCGCAGCAACTCCTCGGCGCTGGAGAAGGCATAGGGAACAGGACGAGCCTTCACACCGCTTGCGCCGGCCGCAAACTCCTGGGCCGAGAGGATAAAACCACCGCCGATGGAGTAGAACACCTGCTCGAACAAGGGCTCTCCATCCGGATTCCGCGAAGAAAACCGCATCCCGTTGGGATGGGTCATCCCCTCGGGCTCCGGGTACATCTGATCGCGATGAAAGCGCAGATCCGTAGCCGGATCAAAACGCACGCTATGCTCCCCCAGCAGCATCAGCCTCTTCGCCTCCTGCAGCAACTCCAGGCGCGCGTCGATGGTATCCAGATCGACTGTATCCGGCGACTCCTCCAGCAGCCCCATCATCACGGCGCGGTCGGTTCCGTGGCCGATACCTGTGAGTGCCAGTGACCCATACAGATCCACCGTCACCGCAGCGCCGAACTCGCCGTGCGCGGCCATCTCGCGCACAAACCGCAGAGCTGCGCGCATGGGCCCCACCGTATGCGAGCTCGAAGGCCCGATCCCAATCTTGAATAACTCAAACAGACTTGTGTTCATCTCTTTTGCGGCCTTACGCCGCTACGATTGTAGTCTCCCCACTGCCGCTCCATCGAACCAGCCTCGGGATGCTGGCCCCTGCTGTCAGGCAGGTCCGGGAATCGCGGATGTTCCACATCTCGCTTTTTGCGAGATGTGGGCTGGCGGGATGAGCGGTTGTTCTCCACGGCCCAGGGGACGGAGCACACTGGTGCGGCCCCCGTAGCCCCCGAGCGAACTGGAAGCGGCTTACCACGCGCACGGTCCATGCTGAGTGAGGATTGATCTCCGTGCAAAGATCAACTCTCACAAACTGGAGGGGAAGGCCCATTAAACGGATGGACCCATTGCTGGCCAGGCTCAAGATCCCGGAGGATCCGATCTGGCATGCATCGCCGTTTCGGCTGGGGACATCAGACCCAGACCAGCTTCACTCCACGGGCCCCGTGTGGGGCGGATCGACTACCCGCCGCTGCCTGTTCGCCCACATTTCATGGGCGCTGCACCTTCTGCCCTTTCTTCCTGCCTCCTGGTAACGCTCATCTTCATCCTCTGCGAAGCACATCGCATGGTACTTCCTTACGCGGCCTGAGAGTTAGTGGTTGCAGTCGTTCGTCGCGCCGGTTAGCACATTGCTGGCCGAGGTGAGCGTCTCGCTGTAGCAGTTGCCGAGGGAGTCGTTCTTCCGGTAGGTCTGCGAGGACTTGGTGTTGGAGGGCGCAAATGTGTTCAGGTTCAAGTCATCCTGCGATTGCGTCTCCTCAAAAGTTCTCGCGGTGAACGGACGCATTCCGAAGAGACGCTGCGTCTTGGTCAGCTTGTACTGCTGGTCTACGCTCGTGTTCTGATAATAAAAGGCGCCCGCCGTGTCGTACGCATACGTGTAGTTGACCTTAAGCGGATAGACATACCTCTCCTCACTCGTGCCGGCGAGTTGTCCCCTCTGTGTAGTGACGTGTGTGTCCACTGTCGTCAGTTGTTGAATATTCTGCGTATCCGGCGAATCGGTAGTGGGGTTCACGTCCACCTCCTGGGTGTTGCTGAAGCCCACCTTCTCGTCCAGCGTGGTCTCCACGCGGCCTTGCGAGGTGTCCACATAGCCCCTGATGGTGAACTCGCGGTTGGAGGTTACGGACAGCGTGCCGGTATAGTCTCCGGTGGCCGCGTTGAAGGAGATGTTCTCCTGCGTCTGCGGCGTGGGTGCAGCAGAGAGAGTGTTCTCTTCCACGCCGCCCGTCACCTTCTGGCTACGGTGATCCAAATAGACGAGCAGGTTGGCTGTAGCCAGGAAGTAAGAGTTGGCATTGAACACACTCAGGGCCACGGTGTGCGTCTGGCCATCCGCGAGCAAGCCGGCAAAAGGGGTCAGATTCACGCGGTACGGCTTGAAGTCGAGTGTTTGGTTGGCCGGAATCGGACGCCACAGAAACGGGTCGATGCCGCCGGTAAAGATCCACGGATAGACCGGCGCCACGCCGGCGGGATTGCCGTCAAGGGTGACCTCCGTCTCGCGAAAGGCCGTTCCTCCAAAGCTCAGCAGATTGTTCGCCTCGTTACTCGGCACGTCAAAGTAGAAGAATTCATCGTTGCTCTGGTTCTGTGCAATCACGTCGAGATAGACGGCCTCTACATTCTCCGGCAGGTCCAGGGCCTGCGAGATCGTGCTGGAGGTTGTGTTCAGCGTGCCCGCATCGCCACCACTCCCGTTCACTGGCACAACCATGTCGGGCACAACCGGCGCTGGGTTGGTAAAGTTCGAAGGATAGAACTCAAGCGCCGCATTGGCATAAATGATGCCGGTGTAGGTCGAGTTGACCAGGTTGCCCAGATTGGCTTCGCCCACCTGGTCCGATTTGAAGATTGCCGACAGGTCAGTGACATCCCGCTCAACGTGCCAAGAGGGGCTGAAGTTCGCGCCTGGCTCAGCGGTGGTGCCATAAAAGATGTTGGCATGGCCCAGATAGAAGGCTGCCGTGCGGTCGTACTGCACGCCGGCGGTCACCGTAAAATCCGCGGTGAAAACAACCTTGGCCCAGGGGCCCGGACAGCCTGCAGGCGGGGTGTAGTTGAAGCTGGCCGGAGTGAAGCCTTCAAAGGCCAGGCTCGTGAAGAGCTTAACGGTGCATGGCTTGGTTGTGGGGCGCGGAACCAGTGGTTGCGCCGATACCGGATTCGACGATCCGATCTGCGGCGTGGCGGGCGCAAGGACGACCTGCGAACTGGCGAAACCGGCGGAAAAAGCCGTCAGCATCGCAAACGCAAGGAGAGCGAGCACAGTCTTATTCATGGCGGATTCCTCGTGGTGAAAGTAGGGCTGAGGCGCAATGCTACCACCAGAAGTGACACTTGAGGATAAAAAATGGAAGGGGGTGACGCAGCACTTTGTATGCAAAAAATTGCGACATTCAGTCCCTACGAGGACGGTTGAGAGATAGGCAGCGCGAGGTACTCCTGTTTGGGTTCCGCAGACGCCTTTGCAACCGGTTGCTGGCATTCGTGCGTCGATGGATAGGGCTTCGGATGGCTGCGTAGGCCGGAACTTCCAACTCCCCGCCCCGCGTGGGGCGCGACAGCTGCTTGAGCGCGCTCGGCTTTGGCTTGCGACGTTTCAATCCAAGCGCCCCGCGTGTGCGGGGAACGCAGCAGAGAGAATCCGGCCGAGGTCGAGGATACCGGTTCATCCCCGCGTGTGCGGGGAACGCGAGGGGTTGCAACCGCTGCTGCGCTCATTAGTCGGTTCATCCCCGCGTGTGCGGGGAACGCTCGGTAGGCTACAGTGAGCAGAGCGCGCATGGCGGTTCATCCCCGCGTGTGCGGGGAACGCTCCTCGCGGCCATTGGGGAGCAGCCGTACCAGCGGTTCATCCCCGCGTGTGCGGGGAACGCAAATTCCTCGAACGTTTCCATCGCGTCAAAATCGGTTCATCCCCGCGTGTGCGGGGAACGCGCGGGTCGCCTCGGCCTTGAGCAGCGCATCCACGGTTCATCCCCGCGTGTGCGGGGAACGCGCGCCAACAGTTATCTTGAGCGCATCACGTTCCGGTTCATCCCCGCGTGTGCGGGGAACGCGAGCCAATCCAGCACGGCAGATGGGCCAGGTCGGTTCATCCCCGCGTGTGCGGGGAACGCTTCGTCCGTAAGGGGCGTCGCTTCCGATGTCTCGGTTCATCCCCGCGTGTGCGGGGAACGCTTGAGCGCCAAATGGACGCGGCAAAGAAGGGCCGGTTCATCCCCGCGTGTGCGGGGAACGCCGGTGCCCTGGATTCCCTGGGGATTAGCTAGACGGTTCATCCCCGCGTGTGCGGGGAACGCGAGATAGGAGCAGCCTATGTAAAAGAGACAGACGGTTCATCCCCGCGTGTGCGGGGAACGCCGAGAAGCCGTTATCACCCGGCACCCGGCTGGCGGTTCATCCCCGCGTGTGCGGGGAACGCTTCACCAGATCCACCCCGAGGTGACGGGCGAGCGGTTCATCCCCGCGTGTGCGGGGAACGCGGCATCCTGCATCTTGCGCAGGATCCGCAGAACGGTTCATCCCCGCGTGTGCGGGGAACGCGCCAGGCAGTGGGAGCAGAGCCAGTGCGCGTCCGGTTCATCCCCGCGTGTGCGGGGAACGCGGGGAGCCGGGATGCGATCGCGCCACGGCTGGCGGTTCATCCCCGCGTGTGCGGGGAACGCTTCATCTGACAGACGAAACCCGCGCTCAGTATCGGTTCATCCCCGCGTGTGCGGGGAACGCCCCCAGACGGAGCAGTCCTTGAACCGGATGTTCGGTTCATCCCCGCGTGTGCGGGGAACGCCGGAGAGACAGCGGCCATCCGTGCCGGGTATGCGGTTCATCCCCGCGTGTGCGGGGAACGCCCATCAAACAGCATCCATAAAAACGGTTCGGGCGGTTCATCCCCGCGTGTGCGGGGAACGCCCACTAGCCGACCCTTCTAATGCGTCTCCTAGCGGTTCATCCCCGCGTGTGCGGGGAACGCTATCGCCTTGATTGTCTTCCCTACCTGTTTCCCGGTTCATCCCCGCGTGTGCGGGGAACGCATCTCAGAAGGGATGTAGAGTTACTATGGAAACGGTTCATCCCCGCGTGTGCGGGGAACGCACCGCAATGAAGCAATTGAGACTGACGAAAGACGGTTCATCCCCGCGTGTGCGGGGAACGCGGCGCAGTCGCCGGTGGTGGCGCTGTTGGCGTACGGTTCATCCCCGCGTGTGCGGGGAACGCACTTAGTGTATACGGCTGAAAGGAAAGAAGAACGCCAGCCAGCCGACGGCTACCGCGCTTCTCCGCCCCCGAGATTCAATCGATTGTCAAAAATCAGATCTGTCGCCGAGCGGAGTCGGCTGGAATGAGACCAGCATGAGTCCGTCGAACTCGACAGGCAGACGGCGGCTGGGGCCGATGGTTAGAAACTCATATCCAGACTCGTGGTGGCTGGCCCACGCCAAGACAACGTGGCCTTGCTCACAGCCTTGTACCAGCTGCTCCCAAATCATCTCACGGGTTCTCCGGGAAACGTCGCCTATATATACCCCCGCGCGCACTTCGAGCAGCCAGATAGCCATGCGCCCCCGCAGGCGCGGGGGCACATTTTCTGTCGTCACAACCAGAAAGCTCATTTATCCTCCCCCTCGTGGACCCGATGACCGACCTCTCCAATAACCGAGGCGTTAGGAATGGCTGGCGGAACGGACTCGGGCGCTGGCTCCGGCGGCTGGATCTCACCAGCAGAGAGCACCTCCTCGATCGTTGGGATAATTCGCTCTAGCAGGCGGCTGGACCGAAAAACATCGCGGCAAGCCAGCCGGACCTCTCGCTCAGCCTGTAAAGGATTCCTGGCCGCGACGCGGAAGGCCACAGGAACAACGGTATCGAACTTGAACAGGTCGGCTATATCGTAAACAAAAGAGAGCGGCTTGCCAGAGTGGATGAAGCCGACTGCCGGCGCATAGCCGGCGGCCAGAACCGCCGCTTCGGTGATGCCGTACAAGCAACTGGTAGCGGTGGAAAGACATCGGTTCGGAAGATCAGCGGCGTCCCACTCATGGCGGTCGTAATTCCTCGTCTGCCACTCCACGCCATATTGCCGGGCCAGCAGCTTATAGGTTTCACGGACGCGCGCCCCCTCGATACCTCGCAGCTGTTCGATACTGCGCCGCTCCGGGCATGGCTCCTGAAAGCGCATTTCATACATCTTGCGCACGATTTTCAGGCGCAGTCCGTCTTCGAGCGCCAGTCGCGCCTGGTATAGAAGCCGGTCAGAGCGCGCCCCACCGGGCTGGCCGCTTGCGTAAAGGCGCACGCCAGCCTCACCGACCCAGACCAGTAAAGTTCCCACGGTCGAGGCCAGACGCACAGCCGCATGCGAGATCCGGGTGCCAGGCTCCAGCAGAATGCAGGCGACCGACCCCACCGGTATATGGGTGCGAACACCCTTCAGGTCGACCACCACAAAAGCGCCGTCGAGCACGTCGATCTGCCCGTACTGGATGAACACCATCGACACGCGATCCTTCATGGGCAGCGGCTTGAGCTCGGGCAACATGGGCTATCGCAATCTTCTGACCAGCAGTAGCCCACAGCCGTAGCTCTTTGCGTGGCCGACACCCTCCGTCAGAGCCCGTCGCAGCTTCACAGCATCCGTCACAGTAGCCAGGCCGGAGTAATCAAGTATCGAAAAGCCAGCCGTTCGCCCCTTGGCCGGCAAGGTCTGTTGCGCATAGCCATCCAAACGCACAGTTTCCGGCTGTATCGCCAAGCCCCAATGCCGCCCCCGTTTCAGCAGCCAGTCCACCGCCGCAGCATCGATCTGCTCTTTGAGATCATCCTCTCCTGCCGCGTGCTTTTTGACATCCATCAGGACATCGTGCCGCTGCAGCTTGCCCTCCTTCCGACGGCTCACCACTGGATTGGCCCGCAGATCGAACCGCAGCCGCTCGCCAACCGCTAACTGAGGCGCAAACGGCTTGCAGACAACACTCAACAGCTCATTCTCTAACGGAGAACGCGCCGAAACAACTAGGTAGCTCGCCTCCCAATCGCGTCCACGTGGCCCCTCACGTCGAAAGATAAAGTCGCGGGCCGCCCCATCCCCGGGGAACAGAGTCCAGATCAGCGCATGATCCATCTCAGCCTGGCCGGCCCGCCCAGGAGGGAACGACCAACGCTGATCCTTCGCCTTCAGGCGCGCGCCACGGCTAACCAGCACTCGGGAGATGTAATGGCTCATCGCTGACCCTCGCGTTCGAAGGCAACTGACTCGCGGCGAGGCGCAAATTGCCAGCGGCTCCGGGACAACGGCTGGTCGGCACGCATCGTTTGCATCTCCGCTACCAAGCCAGACTCCATGCCGTCCTCCCAGCAATAACGCACGGCCTGCCGCCGCAAGCCCAGCACGCGTACGTCATCGCGTGACGGCCACTCCGTCTCAGGCGAACCAAACCCCTGGGCCAGCGCCAGAAGGGAACGATCTGGGGAAGCGAAAGCCTGTCGTAGATTTTCCGCCTGCACGATGCGCGGCGAAAGCGGCAACGCCAGCGGACACGACTTGCGCCCCAGACAGAGGGGAAAGACAGGGCGCTGCAACGCCCCAGCCAGACGCTCCAGGCTCCAGGGCGCCCCATCCGCAGCCTGTACCGCTACGCTCGCCAATGCATCACACCGGTACTCGCGGCTGGAAAGCAGCGTCTCTAATACCAATCGGCTGCGCAGTTCCTGTGCGCGGGTGCGCAACTTCACATTCTTTCTCGTGGGCGTGGACTGTACCGTGTGGTAGTCCCGTAGCAGAGTCCCGGCGCTTAGCACCTTCACGGCGAAGCGATAGCCCGTGGCGAGCGCTTGCTGCGCCTCGTCCTCATCTCGCTTGACGCCTAGCGCCGCGCCCAGCAGACCCGCCAATGCCGAGCGGGAAGGATGCGTCGCTGTGTGCCGCGACTCGCCCACGGCGATTTCGCCCCAGCTGGCCATCGGACCGTAAAGCCTGAACAGCAAGTATTTGGCCATCGATCACTCCCCCGCAACAAAGTCTACCAACTCCGCCGCCGAGCCCTCTCCACTGAGGGCGTTGAAGCAGACGCTGGCGTCGGCGCAGGGACCGTAGACCTTGTCCATATTCCCGCGAACACGCAGCAATAACTCCGTGGCTTCCGTGGCGTAGTCCGACCCGTCCACCGGTTTCAGGAAGGCCAATGCCAGCGAACGCGGCTGTTGGCCACCCTTTTCCGCCAGGGCAAAGTGCGCGTATGCGCGACTGGCGAAGCTGTTCTGCTTGCCCGTCGGCGCCACCTTCAGCACCGCCTCGACCAACGCCCCCAGTGCGCGCCGGGTCAAGGCTTCGTCGCCCTGCAAATGTTCTTTCAGGCGATCTCGATCAATGCAGAGGTACAGGTAAAACAAGGCAGCGGAGAAACCAGCCTCACCCACATGCCCTGCTCCGCTCTCGTCCAGCCGGTTCAGGTCGTCAACAGCCGTAAAGTAATCGTCCTCGATCACCGAGCCATGGACCCCAAGGGCGTGGGCGACCTGTACCGCCGCCTCCACATTATGTTGCGGCTTGTCGGCCAGCATTCTACCGAACATGGCGATGTCCACCGCTGACTGTTTCGACAAGAGAGCATCGAGCTCTTCCTCTTTTGGCGCACGCCTCTCATTCGCCAACAACGCAGCCAGGTCCGCAACGGCCTGACGCTCTTCCTGGGAAACGTGTACCAATTGTTCAATTTCCAGGGGCTTGTCCTTCTTTACCGCCCCGAACACGGCAGCTATCTTACTCGCCCACTCCGCGGCCTTCCCGTCAGCAACGCCAGCCCTCCTCAAGATTTCGTCGGCCTCAACGCCCAGCCGCTTGGTCCTCGTCCCGATCCTCCCTGCCAGCACCTCGACAAACAGATCCGAGGTGCGCCAGGCCCGCTTCAGGCTCTGCGACGAGACGCGCAGCCGTTCCACACCTCCTACGCGTGCCGTCTTCGGCTGCCCCAGATCATCGCGATTCAGGTTGGCGGGTGGATATGAGGTCAGCACGTGCAACTGTATAAACCGGGTCATGCCACTTCTCCTTCGGCTGGCGTACCTTCAGCGGCCAGGTCCGCATCCTTGCCGCGCAGCGGCTGATAGTAGTCTTGCGCCCAACGGAAGCTCAGCGACCGCGCCGGCTGGCTGACATCACGTCCATGATGTTCGAAGGCCCAGGCCAGCAGGTCGTCGGCCAATACGGTAATGTCCGCAACTCCTCCAGCCAGCGTCAGCATCCGCCGTGCTGCCAGAAAGAACTCCTCCGGACTCCGAGCCTTCAGAGCGCGCCTGAAGCGCAGTTCGCTCATGGGCGGGCCCTTCCCATTGCCGGCGGCGGCAGTGCCCACGCGCCATGCCAGGCTGTGCCCGTCCGGTACATCCTGCCTTGCCGCGGCAAGGACACCGGCAACAAGTAGTAAAGGGCTCGGGTCCCGTTCAAGCCATGGAAACAACGCCGGATTCCGCAACTCAACACGCGTCAGGGTAGCTACGAGCAACTGCGCAGCGTATTCGATCTCCAGCGCTTCCACGGATGCCGCTCTGCGCAGCCGCGCTCGATCACCGCGACCCAAGCCGACCAGCTCAGCGCTCACTGGCGTGAATCCACCCGTCTGCGGTTGCATCCGCTGCCACCACGCCCGTAGCCAGCGTCCTTGGGCTTCGCTCAAATAGCGCAGCCTCATGCCTCTACCTCCTCGAATTGCTTGATCCACTCCCGCATCCGCTTCGCCTCGCCTTTGCCGCGTAGCTGGCGGAGAAGATTTGTGCGCGCTTTGACCACGCGCGCCACATTCTTTTCCTCTACCGAGGCCGCCAACACCCACTCATCGAACAACTGCACGGCTGAAGACTCCACGGTGCCCAGCCAAGCACGATAAATAGGAGGCAGCACCTCTTCACCACTCAGATCCGCCTGTGCCAGCTGCTGCAGGCAGCGGTAAAAATCCGTCTCCGTCCGCTGCCAGAAGCTCTGCGACACGGCCGGCTCGCCGCCCCTATCCTTGGGGTGCTTGAACCACGCCTGCTTGACGGACTGATTTAGCGTCTGCGCCATCTCGTCGGCCACCGCGAGCAAATCTGTCACCGTCCCTGCGAATCTTTCCCGCTGTTCGTCGCTCTCGAAGCCGTACACCGGCAGAATGCTGTCATACCAGCAGCGAGCTTTCATGTTGTCCAGGTCGTAGCCAAAGCACCAAAGTCGAGCCTGCTCCGCCCCCAACGGAAGAGTCCGCCGTTGGCGCATATAACGCTTTACGACCAACGCTGCATCCGGAACCCGCTCGTTAGCACCAAGTGTCAGCCCTAGCCAGTGACGATAACCAATCCCCCCACGCTGTCCCTTGACCGCCAGCGGCGGCTTCTCCCCCCTCGCGTCATAGTTGTACGGAGACAATGGATGCAACCACGCACCCATATAATTTACCCCGTAGTTCTTCGCGCGATATCGGCGTAGCAGACGTTCAGTGCGAAGACCGCACAGGTCACACACGCCCGCATCTACAGCAGCGAAATCCAGCCGAATGCGCCTCGGCATGCTCCAGTACGCTTGCATCGGATGAGCTAGGTCCGGCGTAGTGTCCCCTACCCCACCCGGTTCGCTCGTTCGGGTCTTGCCCAACCACGGCAATACCAGCGCCCGATCATTTGTGACCGGGTAGCCGAGCGCCGTCTCAGGCAAGACGTTCAGCCAGAGTTTGCGCCAGAGGGTAGCCCCAGCCTCGACAGGCAGCAGCAGGGTCGTCAGCGGCCCCCCTCCGCGAACCGATACCCGGTTCCCCTGCCCTCCAGAAGGCGCATTGATCTGCAGGGTAAACAACGCGACTGCAGCGCAGCCCTCACACAGACCTCGCACGCTGCAACGGTGAACGAAGTGGTCCTTGTTTTCTCCTATCGTCTTTTCGCCCGGTGCATCGATCAGCAGAGCCGCAATCCCGACAGGATCGGCCATCGGCAGATCGAAATCCTGCATGAACGCCGGCCCCGCACTTTCCAGCTCAAACGCGGGCAAAAAAGACTCCAGCGCCGAACTCAGCACGTCCTGGCCCGGAGGACTATCCCACAACCCGCGCCATGCACGCTCGTCCGCCGGAGCCATTGTCGTTTGCAGCAGCCCGACCAGAAACTGACATATCGCACCCCGAAAGTCCGCCCGCGGCGCTTCGACCTCCACTGCAGGGTCGTCTTGGTTCGCCGTTAACCGCATTGGCGAGATTTTTTCCACCCATCCGCTACGCCGCCGGATCGTAATCCAATCTTCTTGAAGCAGATTCATGCCTTGGTTCCTTAGTGCACGGATTCTACCACCAGGCCCAGGTTCTTGGTGTAACGCACACGCGCCTCCTTGCCCCCAGACAGGACCTGTCCAACCCACGCCCCTCCGCACTGTTCCAGCGGAAGCACCACTGCATCTCCTTCCAGCAGCCGGACGTGCTTGCGCAACATTGCGATGCCCCCGCCAAATCGCTCCTCCCACTCCGCCGCAAGTCCACCGATGTTCCTTTTGTTCACCCGCACCGCTGACATCTCCCAACCGAAGCCCACCTCGTAGAAGGGGCCCAGCCGTCCATCCACCTCGCGTGCCAGATAAAGCGTCAGTCCCTCCTCGCTCAGGCGTGTCGCCACCCTGCTTTCCTCGTACCACTTGCCCGTGAGCGTCTCGCAATATCCGGCATCGAATTCGATCGCATTGAAACTGGCCAAACCTTCCTCAGCTCTTGCACGTCCTTCCGCTTCTCTCGAGCCCCTTACCAGGCCCGGGGGAATTTCAGCCGCATCTTCGCCATAGACCGACTCGATCAGCCAGCGCACGCCGCCCATTTGCCGCGGCTGACCTGGCGTGACAACGCGGCCGCCCTCCATCAGAACCCGCTGTGTTCGCCATAGTATCCCCACGTTGGGATAAACAAACTGGGCCTTCGGAAACAGGCCACTGTACCAATCCGCCTCCGGTTCCTCCTGCCACTCCGGGCAGAGCAAATGGAGCGTCACTGCACCGCGTTCATCCGCTCCATCCAGCAAGCGCGAGCCGTCGCCCCGCCTCGGGTGGCGGCGTAGGCGCCCAGCCCGCTGAATGATCAAATCGATCGGAGCCAGGTCGACGAACATCTCATCGAAGTCCAGATCCAGCGACTGCTCCACAACCTGAGTCGCCACTAACAACCGCCCCCTTCGTTCCTCAGGCCCAGAGAATTTCCCGAAACTATGCAGCGCATCGCCTTCAATCGCCAGACGGTCCGCCGTGACATAACGGCTGTGAAAGAGACCCACTTGCCCGGCACCCCTCCCTAGGAGGAGTTCGTAGCCGCGCCGTGCGTCCTCCACGGTATTGCGAATCCAGCAGGCGCAGCGACCTCTCTGCGCCACCTGCTTCATCCTCTCGACGACATCCTCTTCGCAATGCACCATGTGGACTGTCACGCTGCGCTCCAGTTCCGCGCGCGTGGCGCAAGCCTCAACGCGAAGCGCTCCGTCTGCAAGCTGCGTAATAAGCGGATACCGCAAATCGCTGGCGATAGAATCCAGCTTCCATCCCCCTCCCCGCGCAAATGCCGCCAGCAGTTGAACGCGAAGCGCCGCCGGCACGGTCGCCGAAAGCAACACAACGCTGCCCCCTTGCGCGGCCTGCGCCTCCACCAATACCTCAAGTAAGCGGCTCATGTAGCTGTCGTAGGCATGAACTTCGTCCACGATCAGCACCTTGCCTGCCAGCCCCAGCAGCCGAAGCGACTGATGTCGCACCGGCAACACGCCCAGCAGCACCTGATCGACAGTGCCCACGCCAACATCCGCTAGCAGAGCCTTCTTGCCGCTGTCGGCTAGCCACGCATTCAGTTGCGCACTCGCCGGCGGGGGCTCACCGCGCGCATCCCTTTCTGCAGGGGCCTCCGCGTCAGCCAGGATGCTGTTGCGAAAACTGGCGTTCATCCTGCGCGCGCTATGCGCCAGTATCAGCGAAGGCTCCTCACCCTCGGCAAACAATCTTCCATAGAGAGCCGCCGTCCGGTCATACATCTGGTTGGCAGTGGCCATGGTCGGCAACGCGTAATATAGCCCCTGCACCAGGCCAGCCGCCATCAGCCGATGCGCCAGGATAAACGCAGCCTCGGTCTTCCCCGCGCCAGTTACGTCTTCCAGCAGGAAAAGCTGCGGCCCGGCACTCAGCTCAACCTTCGCTGCATATCCCTGCAAGGCAGTCAGCCGCTCCAGGCCCAGGAACGACTGCGCACCGCTCCACCCGCGCGAACGATGAGTTCGCAGCCCTCCCTTCTTCACCGCCGCCCGCGCCTGCGGAAGCGCCGCCTGCTCCCAATAGTCCCGCAGCGCCATGGGGTTATTGCGGTAAGGAAAACCTTCCGCGTTCGACCCTAGCCAGTCAGCCAGCACGACCAGTCCCGCCATGCGCCACGAAGCTCGCGCCCAATGGACTGCAGCGCCACCGTCCGGCGGCGGCATCCCGTCCGGCAAAAACAAGGCGCGCACGTCGCGCACAAACTCACCTGCAGCCTCTAAGCCCTCAACCTGGAAATAATCCGCCGCCCTCGGGTGCCGACCGAACTGGAAATTTTCCTGCGGCGGTCTTCCATGGTGCCCCGCTGCAAGGCGGACCAGAACCTCTTCACGCTCCGCCCCATCCGCTTCGAAATTACAACCCCACCTTCCGGCCGAATCCAGCCACAAAACCCAGCCGAGCGTGTCGTGGCGCAGAGGAGCCAGAGGCCTGCGCTGCGCCCTCTCCGCCACCTCAGGGGCCAACTCCGGAACCTGCCTCTGAAACGCGATGGCAAACTTCCCAAGATCGTGCAAGGCAGCGAAGTACACAAAGAGCTGCTTCAGCCTCTCGAGCGGAAGCGCCAACGAAGATGCCAGCTCAGCAAATCCGAAGCGCGGCTCCTCCGCCAGCGCGAGAGCACATGCCGCTACATCAAGCGCATGGTACGGCAGGAGATGGTGGGATGGCCCCTCCTTGTTCCCCGGCCGAGCCTTTCCCCAGTAAGCAAAGTACGATTCCACGGGATCAGTCCTTATGGAATGCGGCTTCCGTCCACTTGTAACGCCAACGAAAGAATCTCCCCTGCCGTACGAGCATCTTCGGCCGCGTCGTGCGCCTTATGGGCGATCCCGAAATGGCTCGCCAAAGTTGTGAGCTTGTGGTTCGCGAGCTCGGGCCATACCTCCTTCGCTATTGCGAAAGTATCAATCCATCTCGTATACGGCAGCATCGGCGCCCCGTATCGGCGACAGGCGATCTCCACAGCGGCCCGATCGAAGAACGTGTGGCTTGCCATCACGCCCACACGCGCCCATTCCTGCAACTCCGGATAGACCTTCGCCCATGTCGGCCGCAGGAGCACATCCTTAGGCCGTATGCCGTGGATCGCGATATTGTGCGGAGAAAACGCCGTCTCCGGGCAAATCAGACGCGCCTCGGTCCACCGACAGCTACCGCCCGAAAAATATGCCACTCCAAGCTGGCAGATGCTTCCCCTATCGGCGCATGCGGTTTCAACGTCGATCGCAAGAAATTCCGCTATTCTCTTGTGAGTTGACCTCACCATGATCGTTAGATAATTCAAATCGATGATATCAGCAGCTTACGCAATCCACTCCTAATATCGGTCTCATATCTCAGGGTCCTGTTAGGGTTTGTCGCGCCAATTGAGCCCTTGTCGCCGCTACGGCCTCCCCCTCCCTGCCGCCGCAGCAGTTCGGTCCGTCGCCGCCCCTCGATACCCCTGCCAGAGATACTCCAGCGCCTCCGGCAGCGTCTCCAGCCGGACGGCGTGGTCAACGTGGCCGGCATCTTCCGCAAAGACAAACTGATAGTGATAGTGCTTTTCAGCCAGTACGCGGGCCATGCGCTCGTTGGCCAACACCCAGTCGTGCATGCCGTCATGCATGGGATTGGGGTTCAGCAGATCGTGATCGCCCACCTCCATCCAGATGCGGATAGGCTTGCGCGGGCTCGCGGCGATCAGCTTTTCATGGAACTCCCACGCGCCATGGGGCGTGGCAGGGTTGAATGGCCACTGCTGATTCACAAAGGTTCCGGAGTACGCCAGAACGCGGTGGTAAAGGTCCGGGCGGTACCAGGCCATCTCCAGCGCCGCCGCGCCGCCCGAACTGCCGCCCATGGTGGCGCGGCCATCCGGGTTATGCGTGAGACGGACGTGAGCCTGGGCCTCTGCCCGCGGCAGAACCTCGGACTCTACGAACTCCGCGTAGCGGCCTGACATCGTGTCATACTCCAGCCCTCGCTCGCTGCCCTGCGCATCCTGCCCGCCGTTGGCGATGGAGATGCCAATCATCACCGGAATGCGATGCTCCGCAATCAGCGCGTCCAGCGCGGCAAAGAGAAGCCAGTCCGGCCCATCCGCGCCCACGATGAACGGCGCCGCCGTGCCCGGCCTGTAGCCGGCAGGGATGTAGATGGCGACCTCACGCGTCCAGGGTGCAGGATGGCTGTCCGTCACCACCATCTTTGCAGGATCGCTGGGATCTGCTTTGCCAGGAACATCCGGCGTGCGCGCGATGCCGGGGTAGATTCTGCTCTCCGCCGAACGCATCGTGAAGACTACAACGCTGCCGTGAGCGAAGTGCGGGACCGCGCCCTTGGGATGTGGCTCCGCCGCAAAAGCCGCCAACTCAGGCGCAGGCGCGTGGGTGGGGCCCAGGATGAAGTTGCCATCCGCAGCCGGCGGCGGGAGATCTCCATCCGGAAGCCGCACAGCCTTCACAAAGCCAGGGCTGTTGGCGTCGCGCGTGGGCGGCATGGGACGCTGTGCCTGCGCGGCATGCAGTGAAGCGCTACACAACAGAACGGTGAGAAGAAGAGTTATCAGGCGGGATTGCAGGATAGACCTCCGCGGACGGGAGTGGAGCTGGC
>JAJZDM010000189.1 GCA_021806005.1 Acidobacteriota bacterium
AAGATCCTCCTGCAGGAAGATCCTCCACAGACAATCTGCTCCTCTCACCCAGCAGAACTCCACCCTCAAGACCTCCTCCGCCACGCTCTTCTCCTGGGCACGATGCATCCAACAGGCTCCCCTGCAAATGCTCTCCTTATGCCTTGGGGGAAAAGCACTCTCTGGGCCCGCAGCCATACGCCTGCGTAAACACCTTGTAGAACTGCGCATAACTGCCAAAGCCGGCGCCATACACCGCCTCTGCCATCGTGCTCTCACCGGCTCCCCGATACACCTCGAAAAATCGCGCCAGACGCAATGAGTTTCGATACTGATGCAGCGGAACGCCTACCTGCCGATGGAATGTTCGGCTCAAGTAGGATTTGCTCGCCCCGCAGGCCCTGGAGAGCGCATCCAGATTCTGTCCCGCATCGCTCTCACTCAGTATCCTGATAGCCCGCTTCACGGCCGGATGCAAGGCGATCGCCTCTCCACTTGTGTTGGCTTCGGTCTGATAGCGCCAGCAGAGGAGCAACAGGTACTGCAGACCGGCATTCAGAGCGTCCGGATCCGGATGTTCGAAACGGAAATCGGATGCCGCCCCGAACCCGGCCTCGCGGTTCAATAGATCCGAATCCAAAGCCCCGTCCATCAGCGATGCCATCATCTTTGAGATCAGGTCAAAGCGCTTCGGGTCCAGCACCGTGCTCGCCAGCTTGCCCCGACCCTCCGGCGACTGCTTCAGCTCCTGGTACCTGCCGATGTGGCAAGCCTTGTCGATCAGCGACGGCGTGAACACAACCACGTAGAACCTGGCGTTCTCAGAGCGGGCAATCAGTTGATGCTCCTTGCCTGGAAACAGCCACAGGAGCGTTCCCGGCGAGAACCTGAAGCGATGGCCATCCACCACATACGTGATCGCACCTTGAACAACAAAGTTCAACTCCAGCTCGCGGTGGTGGTGGCTCTGCAGGCTCGGCAGCTTGCGTTGCGACTCCGCCAGATAGATCAGCCCGTCGTACTCCGCGCGAAGTTTCAGGTCGGCCAGCACCACGACAATATACGATAACTTTTCATCAAATGTCGAGAAGACAGCGGCTTACCGCGCTCTGTACCGTCTGGGGAGGGCTTCCGACGATGACACCTGCTCTCAGCTCTCGGTCTTTCGGGACCATGCCGGATGGAAGCCTCGTCGAGGCGTGGACGCTCCGTGGCGCGCGCGGTCTCACGCTGGAGATCATCACCTACGGAGCCGCTGTCACTCGCCTTCTGGTTCCGGATCGTCATGGACGGCTTGCGGATGTGGTGCTCGGCTTCGACAACCTTGCCGCCTATACCGATCACACGGCGTACTTTGGAAGTGTCGTGGGCCGAGTCGCCGGTCGAGTCTCCAACGCACGATTCTCTCTGCACGGAGATGTTTATCAGCTTGCCGCCAACGATCCGCCGAACCATCTGCACGGCGGAAACAGGGGTTTCGACAAGCGAATATGGCGCGCCACGCCTGCGGAGAGCCCTGCCGGTGAGCCCACCCTGCGCCTCACCTACCTTAGTCAGCACCTCGAAGAGGGATATCCCGGCGCCGTACAGGCAACGGTCTCATACACGGTCACACAGGACAACACGGTGCTGGTCGAGACGCAAGGCAACACCGACCGGCCGACACCGTTCAGTCTGACGCTGCATCACTACTTCAACCTGGCGGGCGAGGGCTCCGGTTCGATTGCAGATCATGAACTTACTATCCATGCGGACGAATTCATCGCAACCGACGAATCGATGACGCTGCTCGGGACGCCGGCCGGGGTAAGGGAGGGCCAGAATGATCTTCGCCGTCCACGCGCCCTCGGTGAGGTGATTCCCACTCTGTTTCGCAACCATGGGGACCTTTACCTCCTGCACAGAATGGATGGCGCAAAACGTCCCGACGCGCCTCGGCCTGCCGCCCGACTCGCCCATCCATCCAGCGGCCGCGTCCTGGAGATATCCACCACCGCTTCATACCTGCAGCTTTATACATCCAGAGGGCTTGACGGATCGCTGACGGGAAAGTCCGGCGCCGCTTATCCCGCCTACAGTGGCGTCTGCCTGGAGTGCGAAGGCTATCCCGACGGAGCCGGCACACCCGCTCTCGGCGACATCGTTCTCCGTCCCGGCGAGTCCAAACGGGAGGTGACCCGATACGCATTCCACTCGCATTAGCGCGGCATCCTGCCACCGCCCGTGACGGCTTCCGCGATTCTTTCGTCCGGCTCTACCATCATTCCATCAGGAGTTGAATCCTCATGAGCAGCAACGCCGTTCCCCACTTCTCCCCGGCGGACGAGTTCGACTACGGTCTTACCGGTGTGAACTCCACGCGAGCGATTGAGCGAGGCCTTGCCGAAGCCGATTGGTATCAGTGCCCGGTGCCGCGCGAGACGATGCGCAGCCTGCTGGAGCGCAGAGACGGGCCGGCCATTCGTGACACTCTGCTTTGGTTCGCACTCATCATCCTCTCCGGTTTGTCCACCTGTCTGCTGCGCCATACGCTGTGGGCCGTGGTTCCCTATCTGGTGTACTGCGTCCTCTACGCCTCCACCTCGGACTCGCGCTGGCACGAATCAGGACATGGCACCGCCTTCCACTCCGACTGGATGAACAGCGCTCTCTATGAGGTCGCTTCCTTCATGGTCATGCGCGAATCCACGCTGTGGCGTTGGAGCCATACCCGCCATCACAGCGACACACTCATCGTCGGCCGCGATCCTGAGATTGCAGTTCCACGTCCGCCAGACGTCGTCGGTCTCCTGCTGTCATTCTTCAACCTCACCGTCTACCCAAAGTACTTCAAGAGCCTGCTGCTGCACGCCCGCGGCCGCATGTCCGCTGAAGAGAAGCAGTACATTCCGGAGTCTGAATCTCCCAAAATCCATCTCCGGGCCAGAATCTACCTTTTGATGTACGTGGCAGCGATCGCCGCCGCCTTCGCCTTCCGCAGCCTGTTGCCACTGCTCTTTGTAGGTCTGCCGAATCTCTTCGGCTCCTGGCTGCTGGTGATCTACGGTCTCACCCAGCACGCTGGTCTCGCCGAAAACGTCCTCGATCACCGCCTGAACTGCAGAACAGTCCACATGGGAGCGGTGAACCGGTTTCTTTACTGGAACATGAACTACCACATTGAGCACCACATGTTCCCTCTGGTTCCATATCATTCACTGCCTGCGCTGCACGCCATCGTCAAGGACGACTGTCCACCTCCCTATCCCAGCCTCTTCGCTGCATGGCGCGAGATCATCCCCACAATCGCCAGACAGGTCAAGGATCCTGCGTATCACGTCAAGCGTCGCCTTCCAAAGCCGCAATCGCAAGCTTTTCGCTCCACGCGCGCGCCTGCGCTCACACCTCAGGCTGCGGGCTGGCTGGACGCCTGTGCATCCTCCGATCTGCGAAGCGGGGATGTGCTGCGCGTCGATTGCGGACGTAAAACATTTGCGCTCTACCGCACCCACCAGGGATCCCTGCACGCCACCGATGGCATCTGCACCCACGGAAACACCCATCTGTCCGAAGGCTTGATCGTTGGCGACACCATCGAGTGCCCAAAACATAACGGACGCTTCAACCTCATCGACGGATCTCCCGCGCGCGTGCCCATCTGCCGGGGCCTCGCAACCTATCCCGTTCGTGAGTCCAATGGTCGAATCCTGATCCACATCGATTCGCCGGGCGGGGTGGGTGCGCGCACGCCACAAGCTTCGGAGTTCCGGGTCGTCAGCAACAGCAGCGTTGCCACGTTCATCAAGGAACTCATTCTTGAACCACTAGACCTCGCCAACCCCATCCGCTTTACTCCGGGCGACTATCTGCAGTTTGAGATTCCAGCCTACGAAGAGATTCGCTTCGCGAACCTTGATGTTCCGGAGCCCTTCGCCACCGTATGGAGAAACCATCATCTCTTTGATCTGGTGGCGCGGAATCCGGAGCCTGGCAGGCGCAATAACTACTCGTTGGCGAGCAACCTGGAGCTGGAGCCGACGCTAAGATTTAACGTCCGCATCGCGACGCCCCCTCCGGGGCAGGACTGTGCCCCTGGCGTT
>JAJZDM010000190.1 GCA_021806005.1 Acidobacteriota bacterium
TCCGGCTGGCTGGTGATGAGGATGGCCAGGGCTTCGGGATCATGCTCAGCCTGGGCGACGAGATCGGCTGCGATCCCGGTGGCGTCGCCAGCCTCGCTGGTGACGACGATCTCGGTGGGGCCGGCGGGCATATCAATGCCGGTGTGGTGCGAGACGGCCAGCTTGGCCGCGGTGACGTAGAGGTTGCCGGGGCCGACGATCTTGTCCACCGGCGCGATGGTCTCTGTGCCGTAGGCGAGCGCGGCGATGGCCTGGGCTCCGCCGACGCGGTAGAACTCGGTGATGCCGGCGAGATACGCTGCAGCGAGGGTTTCCCGGGCAGGTTTGGGAGAGCAGACGACGATGCGTTCCACCCCGGCGACCTGCGCCGGGGTGGCGGTCATCAGGAGCGTGGAGGGTAGGGGATAGCGGCCTCCTGGGACGTAGCAGCCGACCGATTGCAGAGGCCGGACGATCTGGCCGACCTCCATCCCTTCACTGGGGCGAAGGCTCCAGCCGCGCGGAAGCTGCTTCTCCGCGAAGGCGCGAATGTTGGCCTGGGCCAGGCGCATGGCCGCGCGAAGATCTTCGCTGGTTGCCTCCCACGCCTGCTGCATCTGCTCGCGGCTGACCAGCAGAGGCTGGTCAGCCGCGAGGCCATCGAACTCCTCGGTAAGGGAGCGCAGGGCGGAGTCTCCCGCGCTGCGCACCCTGGCCAGGATGCTGCTCACCACCGGGTCTACCCGGGCAGTGTTGACGGCGCCTCTCTGCTCAAGCTGCCGAAGGACAGCCTCCGCAGAGGCGGCGCCCTCGCCGAACGTCTTCAGGATCTTCATGGAGTCTTCTGGACCTTCTTTCCGGAACGAGAGAGGTGGGGAGGCGGGTTTACAGGACGACTTTGCTGAGGGCGTACTCGACGATGCCGGTTCCGCCTGCCGCCTTGAGCCGGGGGATGACGTCGCGAACCAGATGGCTCTCCAGGATGGTGTTGAGCGCGACCCACTCCTCATCGCGGAGATGGGAGATGGTGGGCGAGTTCAGCGCGGGAAGGACGCGGAGGACGGCGTCCAGATGGATCTTGCGCACGTTGAGCATGAGGCCCACCTGGTTTTGAGCGTCCATGGCTCCGTTGAGCATGAGGGAGAGGGTCTCGATCTTGGAGCGCTTCCAGGGATCTTTCCAGGAGTCCTGATTGGCGATGAGCTGAGTCTCTGACTCCATGAGGGTCTCGATGATGCGGAGGCGATTGGCGCGCAGAGAGCTGCCGGTCTCGGTGACCTCGACGATGGCATCGGCGAGGGTGGGGGGCTTGACTTCGGTGGCTCCCCAACTGAACTCGACCTGTACGGGGATGTTTCTGGAGGCGAAGTAGCGCCGGGTGTACTCGACCAGTTCAGTGGCGATGGTCTTGCCGGCGAGGTCTTCGGGCTTCTGGAAGGGTGAGTCTTCAGGGACGGCGAGGACCCAGCGGACGGGAACCCGGGACTGCTTGGAGTAGGTGAGGGAGGAGATGCGCTCGACCTGGGACTGATTCTCGAGGACCCAGTCGTTGCCGGTGAGGCCGGCATCGAGAGCGCCGTGTTCGACGTAGCGGGCCATCTCCTGAGCGCGGACGAGCATGCACTCGATCTCCGGATCGTCGATGGTGGGGAAGTAGCTGCGGCCGCTGGCGTAGATGCGCCATCCGGCGCGTTCAAAGAGGTCGATGGTGGCGTCCTGCAGGCTGCCCTTGGGGATTCCGAGCTTGAGCTTGTTCTTCTGTGACATGGCTTATTGGTTCCCTTTCGTGGCGGCCGCAAGGGCGAGGGGTTTGGTGAAGCAGCTTACGGTTCCTTCGTGGCAGACCAGGCCATCGCCTTCGACCTCGACCTGAAAGAGGAGAGCGTCGTTGTCGCAGTCCGTGGATGCGGTGACGATGCGCAGGCGGTTGCCGCTGGTCTCGCCCTTCATCCAGAGTTTGGCACGGGTCCGGGACCAGAAGGTGACGAAGCCGGTTTGCAGGGTCTTTTGATAGCTCTCTTCATTGAGGAAGCCGAGCATGAGGACCTGGCCGGTGCGGGCGTCCTGCACGATGCCTGCGACCATGCCGCCGTCTTTTGCGAAGTTGATGAAGGTGGGGTCTATTAATTCCGTCATAAGTTCCTTGTGAGTCGGTTGGAGTCTTGCCGGGCACATGGGGAGCGAACAGCAGAAAGCCCGCTCGCGGCATGCGCGTCAGCGGGCTTTTGAAGATCCTGAAGGGGCGAAGTTACTTGCCTGTTACGCCACATCGGAGACAGCCGCCGACACGCTATGAGCGTGATGGTGGTGGTGTCCGTGATGATGCAGCTGGGTGGTCACAGAACTAGGTTAACGGCATTGGGCGTGGAAGTCAATTCGTCTACGAGACCGGCTCGAAGTTGGATTGCCCGTCGGCGGCGATCCGAACCTCTCCGGTTCCGATGTTGTAGATCCAGCCGGAGACGGCGAGTTCGCCCCGGGCCATGGCCGCGGCTACGGAAGGATGGGTCTTGAGGTGCTGCATCTGGAGCAGAACGTTCTGTTCTGTGAGGATCTCGATCAGGCTGGTGGAAGAGCCATTCTGCACGGCACGCTGGTGAAGGATCTCTGCGACTGAGAGAGCGGCGTGGGCGTTGTTCATCCAGCGTTGTACCGTTGGCATCTTTTCAGTGGACGCGGGATCCAGCAGCGCCTGCATGGCTCCGCAGTTGAGATGACCGCAGATGACGATATGGCGGACGCCAAGGGAACCTACGGCAAATTCGATGACTGCACTGACGCCGCCCAGCATCTCGCCGTAGGCCGGAACCAGGTTGCCGATGTTGCGAGCGACGAAGATCTGGCCCGTGGAGGAGTTGGTGATGGCTACCGGGTCGATGCGAGAGTCTGCGCAGGCGATGAAGAGCGTGTGTGGCGACTGCTTTTCTACGGCTGCCTGAGCGTAGACGGCTGCCTGTGGGGGATAGACTTCGTCCTGGAACCTCCGCACGCCTGCTTTAAGCTGTTCGAGAATCTGATCCACCTGGGCTCCTTTTAAAATGATCTCATTAAGGCAGGAAGAAGGTCCCGCAGGGCAGAATCAGAAGATACGGAAGAGGCAGGTGAGGCGTTCGATGACGGATAGAGGGTTTGTGCTCAAGTTGTGTTGTGCGGATGCCCCGGGATTGGTGGCCGAGGTTTCCACGTTCCTGTTTGAGGCGGGCTGCAACATCCTGGAGGCGCAGCAGTTCAATGATGTGGACACCAGAGAGTTCTTCATGCGGATTCGCTTTGAGGCGATCGAGGGCCGGACTGGAGTCTGCGTGGAGACGCTGCGGGCGAAGTTTGAGCCCATCGCCCGACGCCGCGGCATGGAGTGGACGCTGCAGAGCTGCGCGGTGCACAAGCGTGCGCTGATCCTGGTCTCCAAACAGGACCACTGTCTTACCGACCTGCTGTATCGGCAGCGCCTGGGCGAGTTGAAGATGGAGGTGACGGCGGTGGTGGCCAACCATCCGCGGGAGGCGCTGCCGGGGCTGGATCTGCAGGGAGTTCCTTTCCACTATCTGCCGGTGACGAGCAGCACGAAGGCGGAGCAGGAGGCTGCGCTGTGGGGCCTGATCGAGGAGACCCGGTCAGAGCTGGTGGTGCTGGCCCGCTATATGCAGGTGCTGTCTGATGATCTGGCCACGCGGCTGGAGGGCCGGTGCATCAACATCCACCACAGCTTTCTGCCGGGGTTCAAGGGAGCCAAGCCGTACCACCAGGCGCATCAGCGCGGGGTGAAGCTGATCGGCGCTACCTCCCACTTTGTTACGGGAACGCTGGATGAGGGCCCGATCATCGAGCAGGATGTGGAACGAATCTCCCACAGCGACCGGGTGGAGGATCTGATCCAGAAGGGGCGTGATATCGAGCGCCGGGTTCTGGCCAAGGCGGTGCGAGCGTACCTGGATGACCGGATCATGCTGAACGGCTCAAAGACGGTGGTCTTCGAGGCGTGAACATGATGAGATCCACGCGGCGGCTGAGCGGGCTTTGGAGAAGCGCGAAGGGCTCGGGTTGTGTGCCGTTGCGGCCGGGGTTCAGAAGA
>JAJZDM010000061.1 GCA_021806005.1 Acidobacteriota bacterium
ATCCTCCGGCCATACCTTGCGCACCGCCTTCAATGTCTCCAGCAGATACCGGGCGCGATTCTCCGCACTGCCGCCATACTGATCGTTACGGTGGTTGGAGTGCGGGGAAAAGAAGTTCTGGGCAAGATAACCATGCGCAAAGTGCAGTTGCATCCACTGAAAGCCGGCGTCGCGTGCGCGCTCCGCGCTCCGGACCGTGTCCGACTGTACCCGCTCAATCTCTGCAAGAGACATCTCCTCTGGCACACGCGACAGAGACGCGCCGAAGGGTATGGCGGAGGGTGCGATCGTCTTCCATGAATTCTTCTCTCCCTCGGGAATATGATCGTCACCCTCCCATGGCAGATTTGCTGACGCCTTGCGTCCTGCATGTGCAATCTGAATTCCCGGGACGGCGCCGAAGCGCACCATCTCGGCGACAATGGGCTCCAGCGCGGCGGCCTGGCGATCGTTCCACAGACCGAGATCGGCCCAGGTAATTCGGCCTTCCGGAGAAACGGCCGTTGCCTCCACGATGATCAGGCCGGCGCCACCACGCGCAAACGACGAGTAGTGGACGCGATGCCACTCATTAGCCTCGCCTTCGCGCGCCATGTACTGGCACATCGGTGAAACCGCAATACGGTTCCGCAGCTTTACATTCTTCAATGGGTATGGATCAAACAGGCCGGGCAAAACTTCCTCCTTGTGAGCAGCCTCACTTCCTGGGGCCGCCCGGGTGCACGCTTATCCGATGCGAAAAAGCTCCCCTAAGTTGCAGAAATAACTATACTTACATTTTTCACCACTACTTACATTTAGGATAGTGTGATGCGCAGGCAGCGTTTCTCTTCCTATGAACTTGAAACCGGATGCTCTGTCGAGGCCACCCTCGAAGTGATCGGCGGCAAATGGAAGGGCGTGATCCTCTACCACCTGATCACCTCCGGCACGCTTCGGTTCAGTGAGATCCAGCGACTCACGCCGAAACTGAGCCCACGCATTCTTACCGCCCAACTCCGCGAACTTGAGTCCGATGGGGTGATCGCACGCAAGGTCTATCCAGTCGTTCCGCCGAAGGTGGAGTACTCCTTGACGGCTGCTGGCCAATCCCTCAAGCCTCTCATCCTGGCGATGCAGAGGTGGGGCGATGAACACCTTGTCCGCATCGACGCGCCGCTGGGCCGCAAGTTGAAACCTCAAAAGCAGACCGACAAGGGCTGATCCAGCGCCATCGCCGGCAAAAGCCATTTGATTCATTCGAGGGGCACGTTCAGACATGCTTCTTCCAACCTCGCCCCTTCATTTGCGTCGAACGGACATCACGTGCTCCGCTCCAGGCTGTGGCGCAAACCCACCCCTCATCAGACGTCTCTCCAGCGACCCTCACCGGAGCTTCCGCCGGCTTCTTCTGCCGGACTGCAAGACACTTCAGATTCTCAAGGGCCCGGTTTCTCATTACGTATCCGCTCTCCAATTGGTTCTCCGGATGTCGGCGATCATCTATCCTTGAAAGGTCAATATGGTGCCTTCCTTTGCACTCCTCAGCGTTCTGGTTGCATTGGGAGCTCTCTTCAGCTTCCTCAGCTATCGCGTCCTTCGCCTTCCGACGACGATAGGAGTCATCCTGCTGTCATTGATCACGGCGGCAGCACTGATGATCGGCGGCCATATGGTTCCAGCCCTTCAGACCAACGCCAATCGCCTCGTAGCCGCGATCGACTTCCATCAAGTGGTGCTGCATGAGATGCTGGCGTTTCTTTTGTTTGCCGGCGCCCTGCAACTCGACCTAAAGCAACTGCGGAATGAACGCATTTCGGTTCTCAGCCTGTCCGTATTTGCGACTGCACTTTCGACCGTTATCGTCGGGTTGCTATTCAAAGAGAGTCTGCACCTGATCGGCTTTCAGATCAGGCTGATGGAGGCTCTGCTCTTCGGCGCTCTCATCTCACCCACTGACCCCATCGCCGTGCTGGAGATGTTGCGGCGCGTGGGTGCACCTGCGTCACTGAACGTTCAACTCGCCGGGGAGTCCTTATTTAACGATGGCGTGGGTGCTGTGATCTTCCTTTCGCTCCTTGGAGCGATAACCAGAAGCTCCTCCCACGGCAGCCTGCCGTCACCAACCCTCTTCGCATTCCTATTGCTGGTGGAGGCTGGCGGCGGAATCGCTCTTGGGTTGGCGCTTGGCTTCGCAACGCACCTGCTCATCCGCATGGTAGACAGCTATCGTATCGAGGTCATGCTGACGCTCGCGCTGGCAATGGGCGGCTATGTACTCGCAGACACACTCCACCTCTCGGCGCCGCTGGAAGCGGTAGCCGCAGGGTTGATGGTCAGCGGCACGGCACGGCGGTTTGCCATGTCAGCGGCGACGAGAACGCACCTTGAGAGCTTCTGGGAGTTGATAGACGACATTATGAACGTCGTGCTGTTCCTGCTGCTGGGGCTGCAGCTCCTCGTCCTCCCGCTTGGCGTCTCTTGGCTCATTGCGGGCCTCATTGCCATTCCGGTTGTGCTCTTTGCACGCCTCGCGAGTGTGACCGCAGTGGTAAAGTCGCTTGCGGTCTGCCGCCACAAGGTAACGGGGAACATACCCATCCTCACCTGGGGCGGCCTGCGCGGCGCGTTGGCAGTGGCTCTTGCGCTTGCCCTGCCTCAGGATCAGCCAGGCGAGCGTAGCCTGATCCTTGCAGCTACTTACATCACCGTGATCTTCTCCGTTCTCGTGCAGGGATTGACCATCTCACCCCTGTTGAGGAAGATGCGGATGCAATTCGACGATGTGGCATGCTGATCCGGAAACTTGCTGAAACAAACGGCTGCGGGATAGAGAATCGCAACGGACTCCCCGGAGATCGGTCCTAAGGCAGCTTCGGTGCAGGTGTAGAGGGCGACTCGACTTCGATGGGCGTCTTCTCCCAATGAAAACGCCACGGCAAGCCCGCTTCGGGATATCCATCAACACCGAAAATGTCACAAAGATCGAGGCGTTGGACCACACCTGCACTGAAATTCTTCTACTCAGCCGCGATGGCTTCCACCAGCTCGAACAGTTGGCGGGAGGGGGTATAGATCCATGCAATCCTTCGGCCCCCAAAGGCGACTGCCGGCACCGGTCCAGAGACCAGCACGCAGCGGTTCTCCTTGGCATGTTCCAACGCCGCCTCCATATCGCTGGTCTCAAAACACAGATGGTACGCTCCACCTCCGCCTTTGCTCAGCATCGACTGGATCGGCGAATCGCTGCCCAGCGGGGCGATCAGCTCAATCTCGGCAACGTCTTCGCCAGACTTGGCCAGAAAGTTCACCGTCACCCTCTGAATGGGGTCGTCAAACGGGCCGGAGACCACCCGGTAGCCAAACAGTTGCGTCAGCATCTCGGTGGTTGGGCCCAGCGCCGGCACCGCAACCCCCACATGAAGCAGCTTGAAACCCAGAGCTGCGGGCATCTCCGGCGTCAAAGTCTGACTCCCTTCTTCTCCAGCTCCGCCTGCAACAACGCCACCGTCGTCAGCTCTGGAACTCGCTGAGGATCGAACTGTACCCCGTACTCACCTTCCAGAGCCAGTACCGCCTGCAAGTGCCGGAAGGAGTCCCAGTTCTCCAGGGTGGTGCTGCTCAACTCTGGTATTACCTCTTCGGGAGAGATCTCGAAGACGTCAGAGAGAAGTTCACGCAGTGAAGGCGGTACTTGCGGAGAGCTCATGTTGTTCATTTCCTTCCAGGGTTATCCACTCCGGACTGCTCAACGTCGCAGCCGTCAAATCAAACTCGTAAAACATTGCGTCCGTCGCAGCACCCTCCGGCGCAGCGCAGCGAACAAATCCGTGGTCCGGGTAGAACGTGGAGCACGGAGCGTTCTTCTTGGTGGCAACAAACTCGCCCACCAGCCTCCTGGCTCCCGTCCGCACCGCCTGTTCAGCCACATAGGCCAGAAGCGCGGTCTCTACGCCGCGGCCAATCACACGACAGGATAGCAGCAACGAATCAATGGAACAGGAATCTCCCCGGTTGCTGGCCAGCGCAAGCCCAACCACGCCCGCATCTCCAAACCGGTCCCGCACCCTCACCACCACCGCCTGTCCTCCGGGCGCAGCCGAGAACTGCTCCACCTCTGCCGCTGACCGGCGCCTCGTCGTCAGGTTGAACTGATTGGTCTTGGCCAGCAGTTGTACCGCCCTCGCAAGCGGAGCCTGCAGGGCGCTCTGAAACGTGCATACCATCTCCATGGAGGCAAGAAACTCCTCGCGACTCCCCGCCGAGCGCGCCAACTCCTCCCGCTGCGTCTGTGCCTTGTACTCCTGTAAGCGGTGCACATCGTCGTCCGTCACCAGGATGGCGTCAAAGTACGGCTGCTCCGCCACAAGATCGACGAGCTTCCACGGCTCGTCAGCCGGCGCCTCCACGACGGCCACCTCCGGCAGTTGGCTTCGCATCGCTGCACACTCTGCCGGATTGTCATCCACAAAGACAAAAGAATCCAGCCCCAGCGATAGATCCTGGGCGAGTTCGCGCAGCGCATCGGCCTTCTCCCCCCATCCGATCTTGCGGGCCACAAAATCATCCAGCGAGAGTGCAAGGTCGGCAGCGCGAGTTTGAAATGCCTCCTCAACGTCAGCTTGGTTGTTCTTGGACACAACAGCCAGTAGAACCCCGCGCTGCGAAAGCTGCTTCAGGTAGCGTTGATACTCCAGGTAGCAGTTCCCCGGAAAGGCGCTGCCGGTGGCAATCCCGTCAGCCCCATCCTCCCCGAGAATCCCCCCCCAAAGCGTGTTATCCAGATCGGTGCATAGAACCTTCCGCGGGGCGCGGAAGAGAGTGGCAAAGCTGCGGACCAGCCCGCGAGCATAGGCTGAGAAGAACTCTGCCGACAGGGGTAGTCGAGACGCCAGAAACATGCGCTGGTCGCGCCAACGGGCTCGGCCATGGCGCGCTGCCAGCCGATCCACATCAAAGAAGACGCAGTCCGGTGTGGCCCGGCAAACCTCTGCCAGCCTCTGGTTCAGCCGCAATACGGCGTTCATCAGGCTGTACGGAAGATTCGCATCTCCAACCTCGCCCGCTGAGGTGACCTCCGGAATTACCAGGCCGTGCAACAGTACACGTGCGGAACTACCCGAGCGAAAACTCCGCAGCAACTGCCCCAGCCGCGCCGCCGCCTCCTCAATCTCCCCCTCCACACCTGCGCCAAGGCCATCCGCGCACAGCGCCGGCAAACGACCCGCAATCTCTTCCATGTCCAGCGCGATCACCACCAGTTCCGGCTGAAAGCGGGCCAGTTCGCTCTCCGGCTGGAGCAGTTCGCTCACGTAGGAGCCATACCCGCCTATTCGCAGATCCAGAAAAAATCCGGAGAGGACTGCCTCCGTGCTCAGGTAGGGCAGCATCGGCTCAAGCGTTACGGATCGGACCAGATACGTTCGCAGCCTCTTCAGCCCCATCTGCGGCACCAGCGTCTCGGCCCCGCCGGCAAAACAGGTTGCACAGAACAAAACGTCAGAGGCTTTGGTGGAGATAGCCAGCAGATTGCGGGCGAACTCAACGGCAGCACGGGCTTCCCGACCTGCCAGAGCGTCCTTGATGCGCTGTCGTAGCTCGTTGCGTTTCGAATCAGCCTGCATCTATTTTCTCCGTCGCCTTTGATTCCGCATCGGCCGCCGTCCTGGCGGGCCGCATGATCACTCGCCCGGGCACGCCCATCACCGTCGCTCCGGCCGGAACATTGCTCATCACCAGGGTGTTGGCAGCGATCTTCGCCCCACTACCTACCTTGATCTTGCCCACCAGAGTCGCGCCGGTACCAATATAGATATCGTCGCCGAGAGTCGGCGCGCCCTGTCTCCCCATGGCCGACGTTCCAATGGTCACTCGGTGGGCAATGTCACAGTTCTTCCCCAAAACGGCCTGGGGGTTGATGTGGACGCCTCCGATATGCCCAATATACAAACCCGGCCCAATCGTCGCCTGGGGATCGATGCACATCTCCATGAACACTTCACACCACTTGTTCGCAAAATAGGAGATCAGCTTCAAGGGAATCCGGACCAGGATGAAAGGCTTTGCCACGTACAGCCAGTTTCCCAATCGGTAGCAGGCGATGGCCCACACCGCCGGGTTCAGCCATAGCTCCCGCCCATGGGAGCCTCGCGCCCGGTAGCGTGCCATATCTCCGTAAAAGTCGTTCATTCTCTCGATCCTGCTCGGGAGTTGTGACGCCGTGCCAGAGGCGCCGCACGTCTGGGACCATTCTATAGGCTTATGCAGCGATCGCCCGGCAAGGCAATCACCGTGGCATTCCTCCGCTCGCCGTCCCCGCCGAGACAGCGCCTCGCCCTGCATCCATTGGGTCGCCCGCCGTGGATAGCCCTCTTCCTGTTGCTGGGTATTCCAGCAGACAATGAGCGCGAGAAACTCTCCTCCATTCGCCGCCCTCAGACGGCGGCAGATGGAATACGCAGGAGGAGCCACAAGTCAGACGCGAGGTCGATAGAGCCTGACGCGGAAGCGGAAGCACAGACTCGGAGATTAAAGCCGGCGGGTCTGGCCCCAGGGGTTAGCAGCGATGAAGAGCCTTCTCTTACCCGCTGGTGTGATTGACAAGGGCAAAGCCGCCAGCGAAACCACCGGGATGCACCGCCTCGCTTGACCTTACTGCCCCCCAAACCTTCCCCTGCGGCCTGCGCGAGGGAAGGTTCGGATAACGTTCATGAGTCGTCGATGGGTTCGCCTGAGAGCCATTCTCCCTCAGGCGCTTCGTTTGGGCATCAGGCTTGGACCATGGCCCGCCGTCTGCGGGAGAGCAGCCCAGCGCAACCCAACAGCCCCGTGCCCAACAGCAGAAGCGATCCGGGCTCAGGAACTGGTGAGATTCCGACAAAGGTCTGCGGCAAACAGTCTTTGGACGGATTTTGCGTGCCAGCCTCGGGCGTATACAGAATGTATTGCCCATCATCGAAGCTGGAAGCACCACCGTTGTCGGCGGTCGTCGTGGCCTTGTAGGCGGAGTCGAGCAGCCTCCAGTCGTTACGGGGAAGCGCATTGTCACCGCCGTCGTTGATATACCATGCCGCCTCCTGGATGTCATTCGCCGAATAGGTATGAGTGCCGTACAGGCTGAACAGATACGCCTCTTCCTGATCGACAAAGGAGGAACTCGTGGTGATGGCGGAGGTGACAGCGCTCCAGGATTCACCCTTGTAGACCTGGTTGTTGTAGCTGATACACTCCAACGCTGCCATTGTGGTGACGCCGTTGTCCGTGATGGAGAAGTTGTAGGGGTAGATGTACACGTTCCCTGCTCTGTTCGTGGCGCCTCCGGCGCCGTCGAGTGTCAGGGTCACCGTGTCTGCATAACCTGCTGTTGAAGCGAGTGCCAAGCCGAACGTCAAAAGTACAAACCGGGAGAACCAGCTCAACCTCATTAATTTCCTTTATCCTTCTGGCCTCGGAGCACACACGTGCGCCCCAAAGCCAAATCTCTGATTTTGTGACTCATGCCTCTCCCATTGCAATTCCGTCGCCATTCAAAATCGCAGCAAATCGGCGACGATTGGCGCACGCCGCTCTCCTTCGACCGGATATACCGTGCGCGTTTTGCGCATTGGCAAGCAAATCCGGAGAAGAAATCATCCCGTCCACCGCCAGAGTGTCTCAGGATGAAACAACAACGCGGCGGCCTTCACAGATTCCGCGCATCTCACATCAACGCTCTGCTCGAGGTCGCCGTTAGGAAGGATGGTCTCATCAGCCGGATAGCCGCAAGAGCGAGAGACTTGGTGTTTCGTTACAGAACAGTCGATCAGCAACAATCGCTTACCTGTTCGATTCTGTGGCGCTTCACTGCATCATCTTGCGACTGTATCTCATGGCGGCGTCAAGAAATGTCGGATATTCTGCGCCAATGGACTGCTTTCGACGCACCCATCCCACGCACCGTACGGAAGCAAGCATCAAGCTGAAAACTCTTTCCTCTCAGTTGGGAACTTTCGTTCACAGTAGCGATCGCCACCGAGCCGCGCTCAACTCATCATCGAGGAACAGAGCATAAGCCCGCCTTTGCCTTGGAGCGGCAAAGGTACCCGTGCCGCCACCCAGCAGGGACATAGCCGGCGTCTGGTGTTACCAGCGCACCAGCAGCAGGCGTTCGTTCTCATTCTCACCCTGGCTGATCTGAACCTCCGCATCGGCACGCTCCATCACGCTGGCAAAACGGTCTCCCCACTCCACCATCACCAGGGCGTCAGTCGCATCGGCCATCTCCCACAGCCCGATCGACTCCAGCTCCCGCTCCTCCTCCAGGCGATACAGGTCCAGATGAATGAGCCTGGTTCGCCTCCCCGCATACTCATGCACCAGGGTGAAGGTTGGACTGGTCACCTCACCCATATCGGCGCCGAGTGCCGCAGCCATACCCCGAACCAGGGTCGTCTTCCCCATCCCCAACTCTCCCCGCAACACCACCAGCATGGGCGCCGGCAGCATCTCGGCCAGCATCTCGCCCAGCGCCATCGTGCCCTGCTCGCTGCGGGTGCGCAGCCGTCTCTCCCGGTTCCACTGCTTCATCGTTCGCTCCCGAACCCTGTCTCAGGCGTGGCAGTCCCGCTCCGCGCTCCTCCAGTCACCATACCTCTACCCGCAGACGCCGTCCCGGCGATCCAGGTAAAACCCTCTACGTCCGTCACCCGGGCACGGAAGGCCTGCCACAGATGCCCCACCGTATCCGTCGCAAGCACCGTGTGCTCGTCCTGCGCCAGGCAGGCAAAGTCCCCCGCAAGTCCGTGCAGAAACACCGCTGCCTCCACCGCCCGCGCCACGCTCTCTGCCCCATACTGCCCCAGCATCGCCGCAACAACTCCGGTCAGCACGTCCCCGCTGCCGCCCTTGGCCATCGACGGATTTCCCGTAGTGTTCACCGCCACGCTGCCATCCGGATGCGCCACCAGCGTTCGCCAGCCCTTCAGCACCAGAGTGACGCCGTGCTCCTGCGCAAAGCGCCGCGCCAGCCCAACCCGGTCCGCCTCGACCTCCCTCACCGTCATCCCCGCCAGCCGCGCCATCTCGCCCGGATGCGGCGTCAGGACGATCGTTCGCGGCTCGCCTCTCTCCGCAGCCTCCCGCACCACCCGCTTCAGCAGCATGGTCTGCCCGGAGAGAGCATTCAGGGCATCCGCGTCGATCACCATGGGCAGCGTCACCCGCTCCACAAACCTCCGCACCCACTCCGGCGTCGTCCCCGCCTGCCCCAGCCCCGGACCAAGGCCCACCACCGAGATCCCCTTGAGCAAATTTGCCAGCGAAGCCTCCTCCAGCATCTCCAGAGCCAGCCCGCCCGAACCCTCCGTAGCCAGCGGCAGCAGCATCAACTCCGGCGCAACCGCAGCCACAATGGGCACAATCTCCTGCGGCACAGCCGCCGTTACCAGCCCCGCACCGGCTCGCAGCGCTGCCACGCTGGCCATCGACGGCGCGCCCGCCTTGCCGAATGCCCCTCCCACCAGCAGAACGTGCCCCATCCGTCCCTTGTTCCCGTCGATCGCCCGTGGCCTCTCCGCAATCGCCTTCGCCGTTCCGGTCCAGTGGAGACCGCTCTCCGACCGGATCGCCGCCGGCGGTGTTCCGATCCCGGCCACCACCACCGGACCGAACGTCTCACCCTCCGTCAGATGCCCAAACACATGCGCCAGCTTGGGAGCCGTAAACGTCACCACCGCATCGGCATGAAAGGCCTCTGGCGCGTGCATCTGCATCGAATCGGCGTCCCAGCCGCTGGGCAGGTCCACGGCAACCACAGCGGCCTCGCTCGCCTGCACTGCCAGCCGCGCCATCTCCGCCAGGCCTCGCAGCGGAGGCTTGAACCCTGTTCCCACCACCGCGTCGATCACCAGCGAGGCGCCCTCCAGCGCCCGCTGCAAATGCGCCGCTTCGGTTACCTCCACAAACTCCAGCCCACCCCGGCCCTCGTCCCTCCGCCGCAGAACAGCCTCCAGAACCTCGGCCGCCTCGCTCTTCACGTCGCCCACCCGGCTCAGCAGGGCCACGCGTACCCGCCGTCCAGCCTCGGCCAGGCGAAGTGCCGCCACCATGCCATCTCCGCCATTGTTGCCCTTGCCGGCCAGCACCACCACCAGCCCACCGCCAACCAGCCGCCGCTGGCAAAAACCAGCCACAGCCGCTCCCGCGTGCTGCATCAGGGCCCATACAGATACACCGTTTTCGACCGACCGCCGGTCCGCCGCCCCCATCTCTTCCGCTGTAAGAATCTTCATCGCAGCCGTCTGCTTTCCAGCCAAGCCAGAGCTCCTGTGCCGTGCGCCAACGCTCCCCGAGGCCATTTCCCTGCACAGAAGAACCTCGCGAAGGGTCTGGCATCGAGCACCGTGCGTCTGACTTCTGCTTCATCCCCCTTATAGCAGGTCCTGCACAAAGAGAGACCGTCTTCCCCTGTCGCAACGGGAGCGCTGAACCGTTCGCCCGTCTCCCCCGCTGCTCCGGAGAGCTTCTGTCCGTCCCGCACCCCGGGGACTGTCCTGCATGCCGAAGGCCTCCGGTTCCTGCCCCACTCCATGCAGGCTCCGCGGTCGAAGCGTTCCTCGCCTCGGGAACGCTCCGCTACACACCCAATCCCCGAACTCTCCGCCAGTTTCTGTCTTAGTGCCGCATCACTGCCACCGTCTCCGTCTTCGCCGGCACGAAGTAGTTGTGGTCATACATCGCGCGGTAGAGAACCCCCGTCATCTCTGCGGCCTTTGGCCCGGAGAGAACTCCGCCGCCCTTGAGAAAGATCACCGTAACGATCGGCCCCGTCGGGGCCTGGCCATAGCTCACAAACCAGCCAAACCGCGTTCCGTCATTCGAACAGGTACCCGTCTTCCCAAACACCGGGAACTGCTCAAAGTTCGTCCGCAGCGACCGCGCCGTTCCGTTGGAGAAGTCCACTGCTCCGGCCATGCCCGGCAGGATCTGCGGAATCACACCCTTGATGTCAAGGGTCCGCTTCACCTTTGGCTGAAAGTTCTCCACCTGCTCCTGAGTGGCTGGATGCTGCAGGTAGTACAGTGTTCCGCCATTGGCAACCGCGCCCACCAGGGCTCCCAGTTGCAGGGGCGTCATCGAGATGCTCTCGCCAAACGAGCACATCCTTCCCACTCCGCCATCCACCGTCGGCAGCACCTCATCCGGATACACGCCCAGATGCTCTCCGGGGATGTTGTAACCGGCCAGTTCGCCCAAACCAAACTCATTGGCGTAGTGCTTTACCCGCTCAAAACCCAGGGTGCGCCCCAGCACCTCAAAGTACAGGTTGATGGAGCGCGCCAGGGCATGCGTCATATCCACCGAGTAGTGTCCACCCAGGTTCACCGGCGTATCCGCCTTGACCAGGCCTTCCTTCAGCGCCGCCAGCGCCACCGCCACCTTGATCGTCGAGCAGGGCTCCGCGCCTGCGCTCAACGCCAGCTTCTGGTTCACCATTGCCAGAATTCGCCCATTCGTCGGATCAATGGCCAGCACCGTCCCATTCATGCCGTCCAGGGCCTGAATCGCTGCCGCGCGCACCACCGGATCTTCCCCGCCGGTTACATCTCCGGCGGTCAGAACATTGATATCGGCAAAGCTGCTGGCGGTAAACCGCTCCCCGTAGGAGTGGATCCGATGCCTCCGCCGGTAGCGCGTATGCACCAGCTTCGCCCGCCGTTGCGCAGCAGCGCGGCGCAGCACCTTGCGATGCGCCGTCGTTGTGGAACCGGGCTTGTGCCTGTGCGGCGGCGTGGCAGAGCTGGTCTGCGCTCCCGCACGGCACACCAGCAGCAGCAACAACAACATCGTCAACTTTTTTGCGACACGTCCCATCCGCTCTCTTCTCTTCCGTCTTCGTCGATCGAAGTTTCCGCCGCTCCATCAACAAATGGCAACCAGTCAGGGCCGCTCCGGCCGCAGCCCACACCACGCAAACGCCCCCACTGCCCGGCATCGCCGATCCAACATCCGCCGGATCGCATACCCCGTCCCGGGGCTGCGGGATAAGCCCCCGACAAAAGACCTCCTGCGGAACAGGCGGGCTGCCGTCGACCGCTCACCGGCTCCCGGCTAGGGCTGCTTACGCCGCAAAAATGCTGGAATATCCAGCTCATCGCTCTCCGCTGCGGAATCTCCCGCGTAACCGGAGAACGACGGAACCCTGGCGGTCGGCCACTGGGACTTTGCCGGATCCTCCACCGGGACGGCAGCCAGTTCTTCCTTCGACTTGCGAAAGAAATCATCATCAAACACTGAAGCCTTCACCGGCATCAACTCGGGAGCATTCTCCCCGCCGCCGGGCCTGTCCGTCGCCTCCCCCATGCCGCCTCCTGCTACGGCCTGTGGAGGCTGCTCCACCGCATGATCGAGACCGGCCGCCGCAATGTGCTCTACAACAACCGGGATCGGAGTTGAAACCGGGATCGGAGCGGCGACCGGGACTGGTGCGTAAGCACTGACCGCAGCCGGTGCCGGCGCAGCGTCCTGCGCGGATGCCGGATTCGAGGCGGCTACCTCCTCCGCCTCCGCAGCCTCTGCTGAAACAGACGCTTCGAACCGCTCAAAGTGTGCCTCCGGACCCGGAGCAACCTCAACTCGAGCGCTCTGGTCATGCCAGGCCTGTTGCCGCGCCGTCTCATAGTAGGACGACACAGGGTACGGCGCGCGAGAACCATGCGCTGGCATCTGGCCCGTCCCCGCAGATGCAACCGCCGGTCCCACAGATGGAGCACCGGGCGCACCCACCTCCTGAGGCGGCATAGCGGAGCCTGGCATCCCGGAGCCTGGCGCAAAGGGGCTGCCCGGAACCTCCTCCACCCCTCTCTCACTGGCGAAACGTATGCTTGGCATCGGCGGTTGCGAGGAGTAGATCACCGGCTGTGCCCGAACCGGCTCCTGCGCCAACCTCGGCTCCTGCGGAGCAGCAGCCAGCGGCCGGGCCACAATCCGTGGCGGCAGAACATCATGGTGCGCCGTCGGCAGGGCCGATGCCGCCATCATGCGCTCCCGTCGCGCCGGCAGCGCCTCCCGGAACCCGGTGGCAATCACCGTAAACTTCACCTGCTCGCCCAGCGACTCATCCTGCACCGCTCCAAAGATGATGTTCGCATCCTCGTGTGCAGCCTCCTGAATGATCGAGGAGGCCTCGATCACCTCGCTCAGCTTCAACCCGCTGGAACCCGTAATGTTGATCAGGATGCCCCGCGCTCCATCGATCGCTCCGGCCTCCAGCAGCGGCGACGCGATAGCCGCCATCGCTGCCTCGCGCGCCCGGTCCGGGCCAGACCGCATCGCGGTCCCCATCACCGAGTAGCCCATCCCCGCCATCGTCGTCTTCACGTCCGCAAAGTCGCGGTTGATGACCCCTGGAATGGTAATGATGTCAGAGATTCCCTGTACGCCCTGGCGCAGAATGTCGTCCGCAATCCGGAAGCTCTCAAAAAAACCAGCGTCCTTGGCGGTAATCAGCAACTTGTCGTTGGGAATCACGATCAGGGTATCCACGGACTCCAGCAACTCCTGCAATCCGCGTTCGGCCTGCATCGCCCTGCGTTTACCTTCAAAGGCAAACGGACGAGTCACCACCGCAATGGTCAGCGCACCCATCTCGCTGGCCAGGGATGCAATCACCGGAGCAGCTCCCGTTCCCGTGCCGCCGCCCAGCCCGGCAGTCACAAATACCATGTCCGCGCCTTCAAGCGCCTCGATGATCTTGTCCGAATCCTCCAGCGCAGCGCGCCGCCCTACATCCGGGTTGGCGCCGGCTCCCAGTCCGCTGGTCAGTTTGACGCCCAACTGCAGCTTCACCGGCGCCTGCGATCCCTCCAGCGCCTGCACATCGGTGTTCGCCGAGATGAACTCAACCCCCTCCACCTGGGCCTCGATCATCCGGTTGATGGCGTTGTTGCCGCCGCCGCCGACTCCGATCACCTTGATGCGCGCGTTGCGGCGCGTCTCTTCGTGGTACTGAATCCGGAGGGAGGGCGGCTGACGAAGATCGTATGAGTCTGGCCGCACGTCGGGCCGATTCACGCCAAGCGGGTCTTCTGGCAGGTTATGCATAGGCGTCTCTCCTTGGGCGAATGCGAATCTCTTCTCTCCATTCTGCGCGGCGGCAAGCTGGAATCGCATGCCCTGATTCCTTCCTGCAACTACTGGAACAGCTCGGCAATCCAGCCCTCGTTTCACCGGTCCCTTGAGCAGTTACCCCCAGGGGCGACCCTCTCCCGATCGGGGCGGAGACCTGCTCCAACTACGGTTTCGGCATATGAACAACGACGGAGGCCCCAACGGACATCACGCCAATCGAACTCGGCCCGTCCTGCGTTGCCCCATTGTTCCCAAAGCGATTCATGTTTCCAATGCCAAACTCTATCGGCCGCAGATCCAACCAGGAGGCCAGCCGCACCGCTGTGCCCACAAAACCCTCATAGATGATGAAGTTGTCTTCAAGCCTGGGCAGGGGAGCAATCGTGGTAAGACTCTCGCCGAAGGGCAGGGTCGCATTGCTGCGCGCATAACCGGCAGACATCTGCACATAGGGGTTCAACCAGAAGTAAGGCCCGCGAAACGAACCCTTGACACCCAGCAGCACATCATCCAACACCGTCGCGTCGTTGCCTCCCGCCGAACTGCTCGCCGACTTGTTGGAGTGCAACGTCCCCCCGCGAAGATCAACTCCCAGGCGCATCGGCCCAACATTGCGGAAGTCGTAATAGGCGCCCATCAGGAGCCCCTGAGGGTACGCTGTACCATTGTTGTCAGAGCACTGGCCCTGCGGATCGAAGCATGTGATACCGCTCAGAGGGGTCGCCTGAAAGCCGAGATACACCCCCGCCTGGGCCCGTGCCGCTGCGGCGCATCCAAGTCCCAGCAGCACAGAGAAAACGACTGCTACGCTTCTGCAAAATCTCATATCCCTCTAGTCTAAAGCAGTTCTTCTCTCCCAGAGTGCTGCGGGCAACAGATCTACTTTAGAAACTCCCGGCAAAGATAGACTTCAGTTTCTGGGCCAACCCCTGCTCCTCACTGGCCTTGCGTACCTGGGTCCGGTGGGTGTATAGCAGCATCCCGATAGCCGCCGAAAACTCCGGCCGCGCCAGCTCCGCAGGCATCCGGCTCAGCGGCACCGGGTAGCCAATCCGCGCGGGAACGCGGAGCAGGCTCTCTGCATTGTCCAGCATGCCCGCCAGCAGCGCCCCACCGCCGGTAAACACACATCCGGCTCCCATCGCCTCCAGCACTCCGCCCGAGCGCAGGTTATCCCGCAACATGGTCAGAAGCTCCCGCGCTCGCGGTTCCAGAATCTCAGCCAGAAACCTCTGGCGCACCATCCGCGCCGCCTGCCCGCCGGAGGCAAGATCGCCGCCAACCTCTACCTCATTGAGCTGCGGAACCGAGGTCACCACGCAGTTGCCATACATCCGCTTCAACTGCTCAGCCTCTTCCACACTCACGTGCAACCCCACCGCCAGATCGTTGGTAAAGTGATCTCCACCAATGGGCAGCACCGCTGTATGCGCCACACTGCCCTCAAAGAAAACTACCAGTTCCGTCGAACTCGCTCCGATGTCGGCCACACAGACACCCAACTCGCGCTCATCGGCGGAGAGCACAGCTTCGGCTGCGGCAATGCCCTCAAAGACCGTATCGACTACCTCCAGCTTGGCCCGGTTGGCACACGTCACCACGCTCTGCGCCGCGCTGCCGGAACAGGTGGAGAGGTGCAGGCAGACCTCCAGCCGGTTACCCACCATCCCCACGGGATCGTGAATCCCTCCCTGGTCGTCCAGGATGAACTGCTGCGGAAGCAGATGCAGCACCTCCCGGTCCGGCGCCAGCCCGACGCTGCGCGCGCGGTCAATCGCGGATCGTACATCCTCGCGTGAGATCTCCTTCATCCGGCTGCCCATGCTGATACCACCCTGGGAGTTCATCCCGCGTACATGGGGTCCGCCAATACCCACCACCGTATTCTCAATCGGGGCCTTGGCGCTCTTCTCTGCCGTCAGAGCCGCCGCATCAATCGCCTTGGCCGCCGGCCCCAGGTCAGAGATCACTCCCCGCCGCATGCCGCGCGAAACTTCCACCCCATGGCCGCGGTAGCGCAAAACGCCATCCTGCAACTCCGCCACCAGCACGCAGCTCTTCGAGCTGCCCACATCCAGCACCGTGATCAGATTGTCCGTCTTCGAGTTCATGGGGTCACTCCGTAACTTCCACTGCCAGAGGCGCCTCCAGCCGCACGCCTGACGGCCGTCCCAGCCGCCCTTCCGGCTGAGCCAGGTCGCTTTTTCCTGTCCGCCTTCGCCATTGCGGCCTGGTGCTGCCTGCTCAGCGCAGCACGGTGCGTCTGGGACAACTGGGCAAACACCCGTTCATTGGCGGCATCGATTCCGGAACCCGCTCCGCTCCTGGTCACCCGCCCTTTGGCTGCCGGATGCCGACGCGAGGATGCTGCGGGCGGCTTCACTCCCGCCGTCCGGGGCAACGCTCTCGGTCCTGTAGCTGCAGACCCCGCGCCTGCCGCGGCCTGCTGAGCCGTTCCACCCATCCCAACCTCTTCGGCCCCCTGCATCCCCAGCACGATCTGCCCCTCGTACCGCATATCCGCTGAGGCCAGCCGTGGATACGCCTGCTTCCACTCCGGCAGGTGCTGCTCAAACTCCTCATACCGCTTCAGAAAGTGCTCCTGCCCAAAGTGCACCAGTACGTCGGATCCTCCGGAGGTGATCAGGGCCCGCAGATCCTCCGGGTCTGAGATATCCACCTCGCTGACCGACTCCGTCAGATGATGCCCCGTACTGTCCAGCGCCCTCATGAACTCCAGATAGACCAGAATCTGTGCCGCCCTCTCCTGGGCGGTCTCCTGCGAGGTAACTCCCGTCAACACAGGGAAGGAGTAGCGCGGATCCCCCGCCGCCTCCCGCGGCATATCCAGCAGCACACCACTGGAGTCCGCCAGCCCTACCTGGTTTCCCTGGCGTACAAACGCCACCGGAACCCGCTCCGCTATCTTCACTCGCACCACATCGGGCAGCAGACGCATCACCGTCGCATGGGCCACCCATGGCAACTGTTCCAGCGCTGCCTGCCTCTCCGCCAGCGGCATCCGAAAGATGCTTCGCTCCAGATCCGGGGCAAAGACACCCAGTATCTGGTCGCGCGACAGGTGCTCCGCGCCCATGATCTGTATATCGTCCGAACTCGCCAGCACAAACCGCGAGTCGTGCATCAGGTAAGCATGCGCTGCAGCAACGGCCGCCGCCACTCCGGCAAGCAGCACAAACACCACCGAGGCAATGACAATCCGGCCTCCGGTACTGCGCGGCAGTCCGCGCAGCCGCACCTTCAACCGTCCCCGCTGGGGAACATACACTTCCTCGTCGCCGGAGCCGTAGGCCGAGACGCTGTCCTCAACTCCAGACGCATCATAGCTCTCGCCGCCAAAGCCACGTTGATGGGCGCCGGCAGGGGCTGGACCGCCTCGGCTGGATCGCAGGGTGCGCTGTTCAGATTGCCGTGTAGCTATATTCCTATCCCTCAACTCCGGGTTCAGCAGCCCAGGCTCCAGACAAACAGCTCCCGAGGCATAGCTCTCCCCAGGCGCTGTCAGCACCCCTGAGAGCAGTCCGGAGCCATACTCGGACCCGCGCCTGGAACCTGTCTTCTTCAACGCCGCCTGGCCTGAGCAAGGCCGCGGAAAAATCGCCGTACCATCCAATATAACGGGCCGCAGCCACCCCGCCGCAAGACTCCATCGCGGGGTATCCTCTCAGGAACACTCCCCCCGCCGGTCCCGCCGATCGACGCTGCGTCAGCCTTTCCACCGGATGGGGCCGCAGGCAGGCAGCTCATCCATCAGATTGTGGACAAAACCCCCTCTGAATCAGTACGAGTCTGCCCCGCAGCGCCCACCAGCAGCGGGAAAGCTCATGCGGATACCCTGCCTGGGACGCAGGATGACCATGGCGCGCTCCGCGATCTTCTGTCCTGGCTCCAGGTGCAGATCGTAGCGCCGCAGCAGGACGCTGAGAATCATCAACATCTGGAAGATGGCATAATTGGCGCCGATGCAACTTCGCGGCCCCCCTCCAAACGGTATATGGGTAAAGGGAGCATGCAGCTTGACGTTCTCCCGGTTGAATCGCTCCGGATCAAAACTCTCCGGATCCGGCCAGTATCGGTCGGCACGATGGGCTCCATATACGTATACGATCACCATCGACCCGCGCGGAATCACCACATCTCCCACGTGATCCTCCTCCATCGCCACTCGATCGACCATCCAGAATGGGGGGTAGAGGCGCAGTCCCTCCTGGATGACCTGGGTGCTGTACTCGAGCTCGGCCACCTGTGCGTAGCCCAAGGGAGCTGAGCCCAGCACGGAGTCGATCTCCTGGCGTACTCTCTCGAGGCAATCCGGGCGGGTACTCAACAGGTAGAGGAGCCAGGAGAGGCTGTTGGAAGAGGTCTCATGGCCCGCTACCAACAACTGCATGCTCTCGCTCAGCAACATCCCGTCGCTCATGCCCTGCCCATCGCTGTAGCGGGCATCCATCAGCGTCTGCAGAAGATCATGGCCCGGCGGCTGGCCCCGCCGCTGGCGAATGTACCCGGACAGAACGCCGTCGGCGCGCATCCTCATCTGCTCGTGCCTGCGCAACTGCCCGGAGACCGCAAACCAGGGGTTAAGGTACGGCTCGATCGTCTGCCGAACGATAAACTCCTGAACGGTCGAGATCGTGTCGCTGACCAGACGAATATCTTCATCCTTCAGATGGGCGCCAAAGAGCGAACGCGCTACCATCGCAAAGGTCATCTTCATCAGATGGGGGTAGACGTCCACCGGACCGAGACGAACCTGCCGGTCAAACTCCCGTAGAGACTCCTGCAACGAGTCCTGCATGATGGACCCCAGCGCCTCCAACTGCCTGCGGTCGAAGCCCTTCTGGATCAGCCGCCGCTGCGTCCGCCAGGCCTCCCCGTGCGTGGTCAGCAGACCTTTACCCAGAAAGTGACCCATCCGTTTTACCTGGATGTGCGACTTCTGGTAGTTCTCGGCGTTGGTCTTCAGTACATGCTGAATGACAGCGGGATCGCGCGTCACCAGGGCTTCCTTCATGCCCCCCAGATAGAACCGGAAGGTGTCGCCATACAGCGCCGTGTACTTTGACAGAACATCGATGGGATTGCGCGCCATCGCGCGCGAATCGCGCAAGGAACGAAGCCGCGATGCCACAGGGGCAGAGGATGGCAGACTACACCTCCATCCAGGGTGCTTGTTTCCGGGAACCGAACCATTGCCAAACCGTGTCGCAACCGCATGGCAGTGCCATAAGGAAAGATCCACACTTCGCGAATGTTGATTCGCGCCTTTCTTTGGTTCTTCTGTCTTCAGTCTGCTTGGCCGAGCTGTTTCAAAAGTGCCAGATGACACCGGATGGCCCCGGTCATCGTGCGATTCTGCCGGTAGGATATGCCAAACTCGGCTGCTGTCTGCTGCACGATGCGGGTGAGGGGAGCATAGTGGGTGTGGCAGACATTGGGGCAGAGATGGTGCACCACATGGTAGTTCAACCCCCCCGTAAGCCAGCCGACAACGGGGTTCGACGTCGCATAGTCGGCCGTGGTCGCAAAGATGTGATAAACGCCACTCTCAAACTCATCGCGGCTGCTGGGAAAGTGCGTGCTCTCCACCGTATGGGTGGTCTGGAAGACCAGCGCCACACTCAGCCCTGCCATCAGATGTACCAGCAGGAATGAGCCGGCAACCAGCCACGCTGACCTGCCCAGCACCAGCACCGGCAGCATCAGCATATAAGTCAGATAGAGCGCCTTCCCCGCCAACAGGGTGGCGTACTCCCGCGCTGGATGCCCGGTGCGCCGCAGGTAATCGTGACCCGGAAAGAAGAAGCACTCGAAGTCCCGCACGAAAACATAATCCAGAGAGAAGACTGCGTAGAGACCGAGTGCATAGAGATGTTGAAACCGCTGCACCCGGGTGCGCGGCTCGTGCGGCGTGAAACGCAGAAGACCTCGTCCGGTTAAAGCATCATCCTCCCCTTGGATGTTGATGCACGCGTGGTGACCACGGTGATGCAGAATGCGCCACATGTAAGAACTGATGCCACAGAGATCAAAGACATGGTTCAGCGTTTTATTCACCCAGGACCGGGATGAGATCGCGTTGTGGTTGCTGTCGTGAGCAATGTTCAGCAGCAGAAATGTCTGGGCAAGGCCACCCAGCACGTAGAACCCGACAAAGGCCCAGGCTCCTGGCCTCAATGCATAGATCGCAGTCCAACTGGACGCGAACAGGGCCAGGCCGGCGACAATCTTGACCCACATGGCGCGGTCGGCCTTGGGAGAGATTCCATGGTCGGCAAAGTACCCATCCAGACGCCGCCTTAAAACCCTGGGGAAGGCCAGCCCCTCAACGGCACCGCCGGGAATAGCGCTGGACGCAGCAGGTCCTGCAGAGCCTTCGCCGCATCTCTCGCGAGGCGCCAGATCCTCCATCTCCATCGTCCGTATCACTACAGCCTGCGCACCGGATGTCACGGCTCCTTCGCGTCTCCCTTGATTCGAAGTGGATCAGGTCCTTGCAGACGATCGACTGACGCGGCACGAGTCAGGCTTCCGCAGTCGAGAAGCCCGGGGATTCGATGGTAGCGCAGCACTCGTTACTCAATCAAGAAGCCTGGCCCACCCCGGAACGGCTCTATGAAACGCCCGCCCTGGATGACGGGAAGTTCATCTATTGCGAGCGCAGGCATATGCCTCTCGTGCTCTGCTACCATATGCCGATAGTTCGTCCTCGCTCAAAGAGGTCCGGGCTTCAAGGGAGCTTCTCCGTTCTCCGTTCGTTGATCCTGCGCTCTCCAACTCTCTCCCACGGTTGCCGGTCAGCGGCGCCAAACCAGATCGAGCCACGCACCTGCAATCTACTTCCGGCTTCAGTGTTCAACCTTTGATTGCCAGCATCGTCTTCCGCGCGCCAACTTCGCACTGCAGGAGTCAACCAGACCCGTCGAAAGCGCGGATCGGGCCTCGGCATTCATATATCTATCCAGGCAGCCAAGACCTCCTTTCCCGCGCTCCGCTCGTCGAAATACCATCGGTGACTTGCGCTGACAGCAAGTTCAGGACAGACAGCATGGGCATGCAGTGGAAGGCAGTTCGATGGCTCCAACTGAGGCGTCCCTCCTGCAGGACGACTCCACTCCTGCCTCCACTGCAGGCAAAGCTCTGTCACTCCCGAAGTGGCGCCGCATGGAACGGTCTGCGGAGAGACCGTTCCATAGCCTGGCAAAGTCCATGCTTCTTGAAAACCTTTCCAGCCCCATACAGGCTCGTTATGCAACACACCGTCAAACGCTGCATCGTTTCACATCCAAACCTGGAGGTCGCAACAGGCCGTATATGACGTCGATTCTGGACACGCTGGACAGACTGGGAGCAAAACACCCGCAGAAACTCCTTTACGCCTACCTTGATCTGCACGGGAAGACGCTGGAGAGCTACACGTACGCGTCCTTCCTGCGCCGCATCAAGGCGATCGCGGGAAACCTGCTGAAGGACGGCCGTTTTGCCCCAGGACAGCGGCTCTTGCTCGCCTACCCGCCTGGGCTGGAGATGATCTGCGCCTTCTTTGGCTGCGTGCGCGCCGGCCTGGTTCCAGTTCCCGTCTATCCGCCCAGTTCACGCGGCTTCCAGAGCGCCCTTTACAAGATGGTCCACATCGCCAGGGACTGCCAGGCCGCGGGCGTGCTCACCAGCGACGAGTACCATGCATCGCTCAAGACCAATCTGGCCAGAAGCGGCGTCTGCACCTCGGGCCTGGACGCCGATTACATCTCCGGTCTTCTCTGGCTCGCCACCGAAGCCTTTCTGGACCCCATCCACCCGGAACTCTGCGCCACACCCTCGGACATCCTGTTTCTTCAGTACACCTCGGGATCAACCATGGATCCCAAGGGAGTGGTGGTCACACACAAGAACATCCTCTCTACCAGTCCGCTGGTGATCGACCATCCCGAACCCGTGGTCGTCTCCTGGCTGCCGCAGTATCACGATATGGGTTTGATCGGCTGTTACCTGTATCCGGCGCTGCAGGGCGGCACCACCTACGGCTTCTCTGCTACCGATTTCATTCAACGCCCCATCCTCTGGTTCGAGACGATCACCGCCTATCGCGCCACGGCGACCGCAGCACCCAACTTCGCCTATGACTACTGTCTGCGCGCCGGCCGCCTCTCCAAAGAAAGCCTGGAAGATTGCGACCTGAGTTCACTGAACGTTCTCATGTGCGCTGCCGAACCCGTAAAGCCGGACACTTATACCCGTTTTCTGGAAACCTTCCAGCCCTTCGGCCTGAAAGCGGAGAGCTTCTACGCGGCATACGGACTGGCGGAGAACACGCTGGCCGTCTCCCTGGGCGGCCGCACCATTGTTGCAATACAAAAGCAGGCACTGGCTCTGGGCAAGGCTCGGATGACAACCGAGGTCTCCGAGATCGACGCCTCTGCCCATGTCGTCAGTTGCGGAACGCCGCTACCGGGCATCTACGTCAGAGTCGTTGACCCGGAGCGCCACGTTGCTCTGGAACCCGGACAGATTGGCGAGATCTGGATTGCCGGGACAGGCAAATGCCAGGGCTACTGGAACAACCCCGAACTCACCTTGAAACAGTTCGGCGCTCGGCTGGTGGACGACAGCCCCTATGACGATGGGTACCTTCGCACCGGCGACATGGGCTTCTTCCATCAAGGCGAACTCTTTGTCTGCGGCCGGATCAAGGACATGATCATCCTGCGGGGGCAGAACTACTACCCGCAGGATATCGAAGGCATCGTCGAGAGATCTTCAAACCTCCTGCGCGCCCATTGCGTGGTCGCCTTCCAGATTCACGAGGCCAGCGAGCCGGCTCTGGCCATCGTCGCCGAGGTAAAGAACCCCGGCGTTCTTCCCGACGCACGCAAGATCGCCACCGCGGTCCGCAACTACCTCAACGTGGAGGTGGCGCGGATCTGCTTCATTGCGCCGCGCGCCATTCCCCGAACCAGCTCCGGCAAGATCATGCGCCACAAAACCCGGCAGATGTGGCTCAACGGCGAGTTCACGATTCTCTCCGAGTTCTCCCGGGAGAAGGACTCCGGCGCAGGCGCATCCGCCACCGCGACACTATCCTCCTTCGACGCGATGAAGGCGCGTTACAACCTCACCGGAGCGGAGCCCTACAACCTGGTGGAGGCCGGACTCGATTCCCTCGACCTGGTGGTCTTCATGCATGAGCTCAAGGAGCTGCTGAAGGACAAGGGCGCTGAGGTGCTCGCCCGCCAGGTCGATATCGGCGTCATCCAGCGCGTCAGCGTCGCCGAACTTTTTCAACTGGCCGAGCAACTGGAGAGCGCTCCAGAGGAGGCGCTGCTGCATCTGCGCCACTCGCTCGCAGCCTTTCGTGAAGAGCAACAGGCTGCCGAACGAGACCTCATGGTCCAGGACAGCAAACTCCTCTTCGAACCTTCTCTGCCGGCGCCACTGCCTGCGGTTCTCGTCCCGCAGCATGTGCTGCTCACCGGGGGCACCGGGTTCATCGGTCCCTTCTTCATGAAGAGCCTGCTGGAGCAGACTGAGGCGCAGATCTACGTGCTGGTGCGAGCCGCCGACGAAGAACAAGGCCGGCAACGGCTGAGAGCGGCCATGGAGTCAATGGGACCCTGCTCCCCTGCACTCCTGCGCGGCTTCGAGCGGCGCGTCACGCCTCTCTGCGGCGACCTGGGACAGCGCAACCTGGGCCTGAGCGATGACATCTGGAACCGCCTCGCCCAGGAGGTTGACACCATCTTCCATAACGGCGCAACCGTCAACTACCTGTTCAACTATGACCGCATGCGCGAGCCCA
>JAJZDM010000062.1 GCA_021806005.1 Acidobacteriota bacterium
TGCCCCTAGTATCGAATGATATTCCACAACCCAGCCTCCGTCTGTGAGACCAGACTTTCCCCCTCCCATCAAACCTCTCCCTAAAACCTCCCGGCTCGCCACAGAGGCCACAGCGGGGCCGCCGCTGCTGGATTGCCACAGGCTCTATCGGCCGGCCGAACCATGGGTAGAGTCCTGTTGCAATTGAACACAGCAGGGCTCCGCCTGGCCTGGGCGCATGCTGCTCTCTCCGGTCGCTGTGTCCCTCTCTCCGTCCGCGCCCGATTCTTTGCGCCAGGCGCGAAGCCTGCTCGCCCGGTTGGGAACCCCCTCCCCCCTCCGAGTAAACTAATTGCTTGGCCACTTTCACCCAAGCCGGTGCTCCCCATGCAGGCTCCCTGTCCACTGGGGCAGAGATCGATACCCCTGGCGGACCTTCCTTACCCTCCGGGACGGAGAGAGCGCGCCGGTCTCTCCACCACATCGACGTTCGCGGGGCGCGGCAGCATAACCTGCGCAACATCTCCGTCTCCATTCCGCGCAACACGCTCACCGTGATCACCGGCCTCTCCGGCTCGGGCAAGAGCTCCCTGGCCTTCGATACCATCTACGCCGAAGGGCAGCGCCGCTATGTAGAGACGCTCTCAGCCTACGCGCGCCAGTTTCTGGATCAGATGGAACGGCCGGATGTGGACTCCATCGACGGTCTCTCTCCGGCCATCTCCATTGAGCAGAAGACCACCTCCCGCTCGCCTCGCTCCACCGTCGGCACCATCACGGAGATCTACGATTACCTTCGCCTGCTCTACGCCTCCGTCGGCCAGCCGCACTGCCCCAACTGCCACCGGCCCATCTCACGCCAGTCTCCCGAACAGATCGTCGCCCAGATCGTCGAGCGCAACCTGGCCGAATCTCCCGGCGAGCGCATCACCGTGATGGCGCCCATCGTCCGTGGCCGCAAAGGCGAGTTCCGCGAGGAGATCGAGGCTCTGGACAAGAAGGGCTACCGCCTCCGCATCGATGGCGAGATCGTCGAGGTGGAAGAGGGCATGCGCCTGGAGAAGCGCAAAAACCATACCATCGAGGCCGTCGTCGATCGCGTGATTCTCAAACCGGCCCCGGTCCAGAACGACGCGCCATCCCCCGGCGCGCCATCCCTCTACGACACGCGCCGCCTGCTCGGCGCCGTCACCACCGCCCTGCAGCTCGCCAACGGTCTGGTGCTCGTCGCTCTTCCCTCGTCCCGGGGCCGGCAAAATCAGGCCACGGAAACCCTCTTCAGCTCCTCCATGGCCTGTCCGGAGTGCGGCATCAACGTAGCCCGGCTGGAGCCGCGCAGCTTCAGCTTCAACTCCGCGTACGGCGCCTGCCCGGAGTGCCACGGCCTGGGATCGATCTACGACTTCGATCCCTCCAAGGTCATCACCGACTGGTCCAAGCCCCTGCTGGACGGAGCCATGGGGCCGGGCTCCTCCTCGCAGTACCTGCTGCGGCTCATCCGGCTGGCAGCCCAGAAGTACAAGATCAACCTCAAACTGCCCTTCTCCGAGCTTCCTCGCGAGCAGCAACAGTTGCTACTGGACGGACCGCCCCGCAACGAGGCAGGCCGGACCGGCTTCCACGGCATCCTCAACTGGCTGCGCGACACCCTGGAGGACACCCGCTCCGAGGGCTACCGCGAGTACATGCTGCAGTACATGTCCGCCACCGAGTGCCCGCGCTGCCACGGCCGCCGGCTGCGTCCGGAGTCGCTGGCCGTCACCCTCCCGCTCTCCACCGGAGCCCCAGCCGGCGCAGCGCCACCAGAGGCGGACTCAGACAGCAAGGCCCTCCTCCCCGACGACGTTCCCAGTGAGGTGATCGACGCCTCCATCGCCGACTTCACCGCTCTGCCCATCGACCGCGCTCTCACCGCCGCCCGCTCGCTCAGCCTCAGCGGACGTGATCTGCTGATTGCCGGCCGGCTTCGGCAGGAGATCCTCGACCGGTTGGAGTTTCTCCACGCCGTCGGCCTGGGCTATCTCTCGCTGAACCGCAGCGCCGCCACGCTCTCCGGCGGCGAGGGCCAGCGCATCCGCCTGGCCACACAGATCGGCAGCCGCCTGCGCGGTGTGCTGTACGTTCTCGACGAGCCCTCTATCGGCCTGCACCAGCGTGATAACCAGCGCCTCATCGCCGCGCTGGAAGAGCTGCGCGACCTGGGCAACACCGTCATCGTGGTGGAGCACGACGAAGACACCATGCGCAAGGCCGACTTCCTGCTGGACCTGGGCCCCGGCGCGGGCAAGAATGGCGGCCAGGTGATGGCCTCCGGTACGCCCGCTCAGGTGATGGCCAATCCGGCCTCCATCACCGGCCAGTATCTGGCCGGCCAGATCTCGTTGCTCACCCGCCCCACGCCGAACGCCGCGCCGCGCCCCCTCACCGGCCGCTGGATCTCCATTGAGGACGCCACGGCCCACAACCTGCAGCACGTCACCGCGCACTTTCCGCTGGGCGTCATGACGGTCGTCACCGGCGTCAGCGGCTCCGGCAAGAGCACCCTGGTCAATGACATCCTGTACCGCTCCCTGGCGCGCGAACTCTACGGATCCCGGGATCAGCCCGGCGCGCACAAGGCCATTCACGGCGCCGCTCAACTCGACAAGGTCATCGGCATCGACCAGTCCCCCATCGGCCGCACGCCGCGCTCCAACCCCGCCACCTATACCGGCGTCTTCACCGCCATCCGGGACCTCTTCGCCATGCTTCCAGAGTCCCGCGAGCGCGGCTACAAGCCCGGCCGCTTCAGCTTCAACGTGCAGGGCGGCCGCTGCGAGGCCTGCCAGGGCGAGGGCCAGCGCCGCATCGAGATGAACTTTCTGCCCGACGTCTATGTGCTGTGCGAGATCTGCAATGGCCGCCGTTACAACCAGGAGACGCTCGGAGTTAAATTCAATGGCTACTCCATCGCCGACATCCTCGACCTTCCCATCGAAGATGCGCTGCCGGTCCTCAAGGACATCCCCGCCGTCTACCAGAAGTTACAGACGCTGGTAGAGGTGGGCCTGGGTTACATCCATCTGGGCCAGTCCGCCACTACCCTCTCCGGCGGCGAGGCCCAGCGGATGAAGCTCGCCCGCGAGCTCTCCAAGCGCCAGACCGGCCGCACCCTCTACCTGCTCGACGAGCCCACCACCGGCCTGCACTTCGACGATGTTCGCAAGCTGCTGGAGGTGCTGCACCGCCTCGCTGGCCTGGGCAACACCGTCATCGTCATCGAGCACAATCTGGATATCATCCGCAACGCGGATTACCTCATTGACATGGGCCCGGAGGGCGGCGAGAACGGAGGCCGGATCGTTGCCCAGGGACCACCCGAGACCGTTGCCGGAGCCCCCAGTTCCCACACCGGCTTCTTCCTGGCCCGCTACTATGAACCGGGCCACGCGCAACAGGGCAAATCCGCCGATCCGATGCCTGTCATCGTCCCGCCAGATCTCACCCATCCCGACCCGGAGGAACGCCCGGCAAGGAGGAGCGGGGCCCCAGGCTCCGCTGCCGCCAGAAGACCGGAAAAGAAGACGGGGGTCCCCAGCGGGCGATCTTTGCACGCTGCGGGCAAGGCCGCGCCTCCCGAGTCCTCAACTCCACGAGCGGTCTCCTCGGCGCCACGCAAGGCATCGCGGACACCCACCAAAGCTGCCGAAAGTGCCAAGACCGCCAAGACGCCCGCACGCCGGGCGAAGTAATCTGATCTCTGTCCTATGAGCCAACATCCCTTACCTGACGCGGTCGAGCCCAAGTCGCTTGACATCCAGCACGATACCGATCCGGAACAGGACCACGGACTGGCCCGGCGGATTCCGCACATGGGCCACGCCATGCTGTTCTTTTCGCTGGCCTGGATGCTGGTAAGCGCCTCCGCGCTGGTCATCTTCAGCCTTGCCCACCTGCACCAGGACTCGCTCGCCCTGCATCCGGGGTTTGTGTTGATGGCGCAGGCCCTGGCCTACGTCCTGATCCTCGCCCTCTCTTTCTGGCTCTTCCCTCACCTGTGGGAGGTCTCTTTCCTGCAGGGGATCCATTGGGGCATGCTGGCTGCCCGGCGCAACTGGTACTGGATCGTAGCCGGCGGCGTTGTGCTCAGCGCTGCCGCCCAGGCCTGCCTGTACTTCCTGCCGCAGCCCAAGACCACCCCCTTCGACCAACTGCTCACCTCTCCCTCCTCCGGCTGGATTCTGGCGGCCTTCGCGGTCGTTGTGGCTCCCATCACGGAAGAGATCGCCTTTCGCGGCTTTCTGCTGCCGGCCCTGGCCACAGCCTATGACTGGCTCGCGCTGGAGCGCTCGCCGGCTGGCCTGGAACGCTGGGAACGGAGCACCCAGCACTCCGCCTCAGCCCTGGTCTTTGCGGCCATCTTCTCCAGTGTCCCCTTTGTCCTGCTCCACGCCGACCAGCTCTCCCACGCCTGGGGCATCCTCGGCGTACTCTTCGGCGTCAGCCTGGCACTGAGCTTTGTGCGCATCCGGACGCACTCGGTGGCCTGTTCCACGCTTTTGCACGCCACCTACAACTTCACCATCTTCGCTGTCACGCTCGTCTCCACCGGCGGCTTCAGACATTTGGGCCGGTAACCGGCGGCTAAGGCAGTTTCGGTGCAGGTGTAGAGGGCGGCTCGACTTCGATGGGCGTTTTCCTCCAATGAAAACGCCACTGCAAGCCCGCTTCGGGATAACCCATCCACACCGAAAATGCCATAATCTCGATGCTGGACGCTTCGTCCGTATCATGCTCCGCAACAGGCCCTGCGCCAGCGAAGACAGATCCCCCATAACGCAGAAGCGCCCGCGCCAGTCCCCTCCCACCATCCTCGGATCGTCTTCTCGATCTCGACTATGTGCGCCTGGGGTTCTTGATTCGTCTCCGCCCCAATACGCCTGTAGTAGCAAGACTCGACTCCGCTGGAGATCCTTGCGACACAGCGGAGATGCGGTCGAGGCTTTGTATCCTGAAAACTCCTGATATTTGTCTGGAGTGTTTCACCCATACATCAACGTCTACGCGTTTGCCGGCCAACAGCCCCGATGGCGGTGCAAGTGCGCGGATCACGGACCGGCCGCGACGATCTCGGAAGTGGGCGAAAGGCTTCTGCAAATCTCTCCGGCCCTGATATGGTCCATGGGTTTTGCCCGGGCCCGAACACCCCGGATCATGATATTCTGTTTCACGTGCGGTGAGTTCTCCCGTGCATCCCCTGGCAAACTGCATGAGCAAACTGCATGCAATCTGCCTGCGGTTTGCTCTTTGCCCGGCTGCAACCCTCTGCCCATTCCGGGGAGGATGCTCCGAGGGAAAGTTCAAGGTATGGACGCGTAGCTCAGCTGGTAGAGCATTCGACTCTTAATCGACTGGTCGTAGGTTCGATCCCTACCGCGTCCACCATCTACCCTCCAGAAATACAAGCAATCCAATTGCATGGGAATCTAGTGCGCTCGGCCGGCTTTATCCCGGTCACGGCACTCTGCTCCCAACCTCTCCAGCTCGGAGCTTCGCCCCACAGAGTCATCCCTCCGGGCAATGGCGTCCGGATCCTGTTAAAAATTCTCCAGCTACAGAGTTTCGTTGTAATATAAGAATTGTCGAATATTCCAATATTCATTTATTACGTATGCAAACTGCTCTTCGCCGCTTCAAGGCTGACATCTTCCAGGCTCTGGCCCATCCCACCCGGATCGCCATCATCGAGTTGCTCTCTGGCGGCGAACTCTCCGCCGGAGAGTTGATCGGGAGGCTGGGGATGGAGCAGGCCAACGTCTCCCAGCATCTGGCCGTGCTGCGCTCCAAACAACTCGTCGCCAATCGTAAGTCCGGCAACCAGGTCTTCTACTCCGTTCGCGACCCCATCATCTTCGAGGTCCTGGCCCTGATGCGCACCTACTTCCAGAAGCACATCCAGGAGGCCATGGAGATGCTCGATGAGATGGACAAGAACGTTCGCCAGCGCGAGCCTGGCGAATCCGCAGAACCCTCCTCTGCCCATGGAGCGGAGATCTGATCTTGCCCATCCTCCACGCCATCCTCGCGTCCAGCAGCAACGGCCCGGCCAGCAATCTGCATCGACTGCTTTGGCTGATTGCGGCCTGGCTGCTGATTGGAGCAGCAGGCATGCTGCGTCCTCGCAGCCTGCGCTACATCGCTCACCTGCTCTTTCCGCTGGGAGCGTTGGCGGCCCTCGGCGTCGCACTCACCGCAGGCGGATTCCTGGTCAGCCTGCCCGCCTCCAGCCCCGCTGCGGGCCAGGCGGCGCAGACGCTGATCCTGCCTCTGGGTCTGCCCGATCTTCCCTTCCATCTCCGCCTTGACGCCCTCTCCGGATTCTTTCTCCTGCTGCTCGGCTTGGCCGGCGTGGGCATCTCTACCTTTGCGGCGGGCTACTTTCGATCCGGCACGGGTTCAGCGCCCGGCCTGCTCGGTCTGGAGTACCACCTCTTCCTCGCCAGCATGGCGCTCGTGATCCTGGCCGACGATGCCTATCTCTTCATGGTGGCCTGGGAGACGATGGCCCTCAGTTCCTACTTTCTGGTCACCAGTCAGCATCGCATCCCCGAGATTCGCCGTGCCGGCTTCCTCTACCTGTTGATGGCCCATGTGGGTGCCATCTCCATCCTGCTCTGCTTTGGCGTGATGCAGGGCGGTAGCTGGCAGTTCACCTTCCAGGCCATGCGCAGCGCCTCTCTGGCCCCCTTCTGGGCCACTGTCGCCTTTCTGCTGGCGCTGGCCGGCTTTGGCGCCAAGGCCGGCCTTGTTCCCATGCATGTATGGCTGCCGGAGGCCCACCCGGCAGCGCCCTCGCCGGTCTCCGCCATGATGAGCGGACTGATGCTGAAGACGGCGATCTACGGCGTGCTGAGGGTCAGTTTTGATCTGCTCCACGTCCGCTTCTGGCAGTGGGGGGCCCTTACCCTGGCCCTCGGCCTCTTCTCCGCCATCTTCGGAGCGATCTTTGCCGCAGTGCAGACCGACATGAAGCGGCTACTGGCCTACTCCTCCATCGAGAACATCGGCCTGATCTTTACCGGCATCGGTCTCGCCATCCTCTTTGATGCCTCTGGAATGCCTCTGTTCGCGGCGCTGGCCCTCACCGCCGCCCTGGTCCACGCCCTCAATCACGCCTTCTTCAAGAGCCTTCTGTTTCTCGCAACCGGCTCTGTGCTCCACGCCACCCGGCAGCGGATGTTGGGCAAGCTGGGCGGACTGATCCGCCCCATGCCCTGGGTTGCCGTTCTGACCCTGGTGGGAACCTTGGCCATCGCCGGTCTGCCGCCTCTCAACGGCTTTGTCTCGGAGTGGCTGCTGCTGCAGGCCTTCCTGTTCACGCCCCAGATTCCATACCCCTTTCTGAACATGCTTATCCCCGCGGGCGCCGCGGCGCTGGCGCTCATCCTGGCGTTGGCGGCCTACGTGATGGTGAAGTTCTATGGCGTGATCTTTCTGGGCCAGCCACGCGAATCCTCTCTCTCCCAGGCCCACGACGCCAACTGGCTGGAGCGCCTCGGACTAGGCTGGCTGGCCCTGGGATGCATTCTGATCGGCGTTCTGCCCCGGCTAGCCTTGTGGGCCTCGGGCGCAGTTACCGACTCCCTGCTGGGAGAGCGCGTCCATCGCGGCTCCTTTCCCTGGACCATCGCCCCCATCGCTCCGCAACAAGCCTCCTACAGCGGCCTCATCTTCCTGGCCGGCATCCTCGGCGTGGTCGGCGTCACCTTCCTCATGGTGCGTCTGCTGGCTCATGGACGCGTTCGCCGTACCCCGGCCTGGGACTGCGGATACCCGTGGCAGACCTCGCGCATGCAGGATACGGCAGAGGGATTCGGGCAGCCGATCCGGCATATGTTCGGCGCCTTCTTCCATATGGAGCGCGAGTTGCCATCGCCCTCTGATCCGGCTCCGCAGTACCACATCCACATCGAGGACCGGCTGTGGCGCACCCTCTATCTGCCCATCGCCCGGGCAGTGCAATGGCTGGCGGAAAAGATAGGCGTTCTTCAGGGAGGCAGGCTCGCTATCTACCTGCTTTACAGCTTTTTGACCCTCCTGGTGTTGCTGGTGTTCGTCCTATGAGTACCATCTCGTTTATCTGGCAGTTCGGAGAGGTTGCCCTGGCCGTGGCCATCGCTCCCTTATTCTCCGGCTGGATCGCCCAGTGCCGAGCCTGGATGCAGAATCGGTCCGCGCCGTCGCTGACCCTTCCCTACCGGGAGCTGCGCAAGCTCTTTCGCAAGGATGCGGCTCTGGCCACCGACGCCTCAGGACTCTTCCGCGCCACACCCTACATCCTCTTCGGCGCCATGGTGCTGGCTGCGGCCATCATCCCCTCCCTGGCGACGGACCTGCCCTTTGCCCGGGCGGCCGACGCCATCGCCCTCATCGGGCTCTTCGCCACCGCGCGGGTCTTTCTCTCCCTGGCGGCGATGGATATCGGCACCGCCTTTGGAAGCATGGGCGCACGGCGCGAGATGATGATCGGGTTCCTGGCCGAACCGGCCCTGCTGATGGTTCTCTTCAACGCGTTTCTGCTCTATCGCACCACAGCCCTGCCCAGCCTGGTGGACGGGTACGCGGCGCATCACCAGACCATCGACCCCAGCGTGATCTTCGCCGCCGTGGCCTTCGTGATGGTGCTGCTGGCCGAGAACGGTCGCATCCCCATCGACAACCCATCAACACACCTGGAACTGACGATGATCCACGAGGCCATGCTGCTGGAGTACTCCGCACGCCATCTGGCGCTGGTGGAATGGGCCTCCAGCCTCAAGCTCTTCAACTACGCCTGCATCGGCTTCGCTCTGTTTGTTCCCTGGGGTATCGCCACCCACGGAGCCATGCCAGGGGTGGGCGGAGCCATGGTGCTGCTGATCGCCATCCTCTCCCTGGGGGTCAAGCTGGGCCTCTGCGGAGCCCTGCTGGCGCTCATCGAGTCTCTCTCCGCCAAGCTGCGCCTCTTCCGCGCGCCAGAGTACCTGGCCACGGCCTTTCTGGTGGCTCTCCTCGGGCTGCTGGTTCATCTTCTGCTGGGGGCCAATGCGCATGGTTAAATCTCACCTGATAGCCCAATTATTGAACCTGCTTGCCGCCGGTCTGCTGTTGCTCAGCTTTTCCATGCTCTCCCGCCGCCGCACCCAGCGGCTCATCAATCTCTACGCCTGGCAAGGCTCCATCCTCTTCCTCTCCACCTGTCTGGTGGCCTATGATGCAGGGCTCCAGGAGCTGTGGTACTCCGCCGCCCTCACCCTCCTGCTCAAGGTCATTCTCCTGCCGGTGATCCTGCATCGGCTCATCCAGCGGCTGGGTGCACAGTGGGACACGGAGCCGGTAGTGAATATTCCACTCACCATGCTGGCCGGGCTGGCGCTGGTGATCTTCGCCTTCGGACTGGCCGAGCCCGTCAGCCACCTGGCCACGACCATCACCCGCAACACCCTGGGCATCGCACTGGCGGTCATTCTGCTCTCCTTCCTGATGATGATCACGCGTCGCAAGGCCCTGACCCAGGTCATCGGATTTCTGGCCATGGAGAACGGCCTGTTCTTCGCCGCTACCAGCGCCACCTATGGCATGCCCATGGTGATCGAACTGGGTATCGCACTCGATGTGCTCGTCGGCGTCTTCATCCTTGGCATCTTCTTCTTCCAGATTCGGGAGCAGTTTGACAGCCTGGACCTGCATCATCTCGAGTCGCTGAAAGACGAATAAATTGGGAGAACTGAATTGGAACTGCTGCTGATCCTCGGATTGCCGTTGCTGGGCACGCTCCTTCTGGCGCTCGTCGGGGCGAGACGCTTTGCCGCGGAACTCAACGTCGTCATCAGCCTCGCCACCTTGATCGCTGCCGGCTTCCTGGTGTTGCGTGTCATCCGCTTCGGTCCCATGCTGGCCTGGCACGACCAGTTCCTGGTGGACTCCTTCAACGTCTTCCTGGTCGCCCTCACCGCCTTCGTGGGTTTCACCACGGCAGTCTTCTCTCGCCCTTACATGCGCATCGAGGAACACCATGGGCGACTGAACCCCCGCCGTCTGCGCCTCTATCACAGCATGTACCAGCTCTTCATGGCCGCCATGCTGCTGGCTCTGCTCACCAATAACATGGGTCTGCTGTGGGTCTCCATGGAGGCCGCCACCCTCTCCACCGTGCTGCTGGTCTCGCTCTACCGCACCAAGGCCAGCCTGGAGGCGGCCTGGAAGTACTTCATCCTCTGCGGCGTGGGGATTGCGCAAGCTCTGTTTGGCACCATCCTGCTCTACTTCGCCGCCGAACAGACCCTTGGTCACGAGGGCATGACCGCCCTCCTGTGGACGCATCTGAATGCGGTCAAGGGTCACCTGGAGCCCCGGGTTCTCGCTCTCGCCATGGTCTTCCTGCTCGTTGGCTATGGCACCAAGGTCGGCCTCGTTCCCCTGCATAGCTGGCTTCCCGACGCCCACGCCGAGGGACCGACGCCAGTATCGGCTGTCCTCTCCGGCCTTCTGCTCAACGTAGCGCTCTATGCCGTGGTTCGCTGCAAGGTGCTCGTGGAGGGCGCGATCGGCTCCGCCCTTCCCGGACGCATGCTCATGGGCTTTGGGCTGCTCACCGCGCTGCTGGCCGCGTTCTTTCTCTGGAGGCAGCGTGACATCAAACGCCTCTTCGCCTACTCCTCCATCGAGCACATGGGCATCATCACCTTCGCCTTCGGCATCGGCGGTCCCATTGCCAACTTCGCGGCCCTTCTGCACATGACCGTGCACTCGCTCACCAAGAGCTCCATCTTCTTCGCCGCAGGCCACGCCACACAGACCGCCGGCACACAGCGGATCGAGGATATCCGCGGCCTGGTGAACATCAGCCCCACCATCGGCTGGGGCCTCATGCTGGGATCGATTGCCATTCTCGGAGTGCCTCCCTTTGGCGTCTTCGCCAGTGAATTTCTCATCCTTACCACCGCCATGCGCGAACACCCCTGGACCACGCCGCTGCTGCTCATCGCCCTGGCCCTGGCCTTTGCCGCCATCTTCAGCAAGGTGCAGCCGATGGTCTTCGGCGAGAGCGACGCAGCGCCTCTGCCGCACTCCCCGGCTCTGATGCCGGTGTTCGTTCACCTCGGCCTGGTTCTGATGCTGGGGCTGTTCATGCCCCACGCACTGGCATCCTGGTACCGATCCGCTGCACAGTTGATCGGAGGTTGAATCCGGTGCAGACCAGGTGCCCGGAGTCTACGCAGCATGGAGAGTCTATGGAGTATGCAGAGTTGATGCAGCGGGCTGATCACATACCGTCCAACATCCCGTGCCGGCGGCTGCGCGTAAACCGGGAGCAGTGGCTCCTCACAGCGCAGACGCTCGGCGCCTCCGCAGCCCGACTCCTCTCCCTCTGGGGCAGCGATCACCGCGACCGGGATGGCTGCTTCCGCATCCACGCCGCCTGGATCCTGCCGGACAGCGTCATTCTGCTGGAGCATCCCATCGACACCCGCGAGCACAACGCGGCGGTAACCCCGAGCTATCCCGGCCTGGCCCGAATCTTCCCCTCTGCCCGCCGCATGCAGCGCGCCATATATGACCTGCTGGGCGTCGTGGCGGAAGAGCCGGAGAGAGACCAACGCGGCTGGCTGCGTCATGATGGCTGGCCGCGGGATTGGTTTCCCCTGCGCCGTGATGCCGAGGACCAGACCTCCTGTCCGTCAGACTCCGCCGCCTATCCCTTTCTCTCCGTTCACGGTGACGGCGTTCATGAGCTCGCCGTCGGTCCGGTGCATGCCGGGACCATCGAGCCCGGACACTTCCGCTTCTCCGTCGTCGGCGAAAAGGTTCTGCTGCTCGAGGAGCGACTGGGCTACACCCATAAGGGCGTCGCCCGGCGCTTTACGGAGCTCTCCCAACGGGAGGGCCACCGCCTGGCGGCGCGGCTCTCCGGGGACTCGGCCGTCGCCTTCTCCTGGGCCTACTGCGCGGCCCTGGAGTCCGTCACCGCAACCCCGTGCCCTGCTCGGGCCACCCTGCTGCGCGCCCTGGCCCTCGAGCATGAGCGCATCGCCAACCACCTGGGCGACATCGGAGCCATCGGCAACGACGCTGGCTTTGCCTTTGGCCTCACCCAGTTCTCCCGCCTGAAGGAAGATCTTCTGCGGACCAACCGCTCCGTCTTCGGAGCGCGCTACCTGATGGACTACGTCCTGCCGGGAGGCGTAGCGACAGACCTGCCCGACCACGCTCCCAGCCTGCTGATAGAGACCTACAGCGGCATCGAAGAAGGAGTTCTGGCCATGCGCGCCATCTATGGCGAACACGCGGGACTCCGGGACCGTCTGTCCGGAACAGGAACCCTGGAGCGCAAGGTCGCTGAACGCCTGGGAGCGCTTGGCCTCTCTGCACGCGCCTCCGGCATCGCCGGCGATCTGCGCGCAGACCATCCCTGGCCGCCCTATCACCTGCTGCTCCAGAAACTCCCTGGCAAGGCGCCTCTCGGGCCCATCACCTATCCTGACGGCGACGTCGCCGCACGGGTCGAGGTGCGCTTCGATGAGACCCTGCAATCCCTCGCCCTGTGCCGCCTTCTCCTGGAAGAGCTTGCCTCCGCGGCACTCTCCAGCCCGCAGCCGCAGCCTGTGCAGGCGACGATACCCGTTGCTGCCCCCTACCGTCAGGGAATCGGTCTTATCGAAGGCTGGAGAGGACCGGTGATGGTCGCCCTGGAGACCGGCCCGGACGGCTCCATCCGGCGCTGCCACACCCACGATCCCTCCTGGCAGAACTGGCCGCTGCTCGAGTACGCCATCCTCGGCAACATCGTGCCCGACTTTCCTTTGATTAATAAATCTTTCAATCTGTCCTACAGCGGACAGGACGGGTGAGGCAATCATGATCGACGTTCTGACACGCATGCTGCGCACCGGCGTCCTCACCGAGCCCGTGACAAGTTCCCAGGCTCAAGCACCCGCCGTGGAAGCCTTGCAGGGCAGCCTCTACGATCTGCTCGGCCGCGCGCTCGCCATCCGTCACGTGGACGCGGGCTCCTGCAACGGCTGCGAGCTGGAGATCGGTGCACTGCATAACCCCTACTACAACCTTGAGGGCAAGGGAGTTCACTTTGTCGCCAGCCCCCGCCACGCCGATCTGCTGCTGGTCACCGGTCCGGTCTCCGTCAACATGGAACAGGCGCTGCGGCGCACCTTCGCTGCCATTCCCGATCCCAAACTGGTCATCGCCCTCGGCGATTGCGCCGCCTGCGGCGGCATCTTCGGGCAGAACTACGCCAGCCGCGGAGCCATCGCCAACGTGATTCCCGTCCATCTCTCCATCCCTGGCTGTCCACCAGACCCCGTCACCATCCTGTCCGGCATCCTGGAGGCGGTCCGCACCATCCGGATTGCCTGACACCATGGGCTCCATGGGCTCCACCAGCCTCACAAGCCGGTGTCGGAAGCAGAGACCCTGCAGACCCATCGCCCGGCACGGGGCAGAACCCGGCACGGGACAGAACCCGACGCCTGCCAGTCACCGAAACAGCCACGCACTCCCAGAGTTACAATCTCTGCATGCCGCTAAGCGCAACCATCGAGAACCATCCCAGGGAGATCGCCGTTGTCTCCCTCTCCGGCCGCATGACGCTGGGTAGCTCCCTGAAGATTGCAGACTCGCAGATTCAGGCTGCGATTGAAGATGGCGTGAGCCGGATGGTGGTGGACCTCACCGACGTCGAATATATGGACAGCGCCGGATTGGGCATGCTCATGGTCGCCTACGGACTGGTGAACGAGAAGAAAGGCTCGCTGCGTCTCTGTGGCGTGGCACCCCGCGTGATGTCCCTGCTGCAGATGACCCGCACCGACGGACTCCTTCCCATCGATGGGACCCGTGAGGAGAGCCTCGCGGTGTTGCGCGGACAAAGCTCCCCGCCGGCTCACAACTAACTAGACATACGGCCATGGTGGTCAGTCCACAACGTGGGGCAGCGGCGCCTCATCGGCGCTCGGACCCCGACTCCTCGCCTTCGCGACGATAGCGGAAGCGCGACTGTCCGGCTCCCGGTTCCGCATTGCGGCCCTCAGCGGAGCTACCCGTCCCGCCGCTGAAGGGACCGCTTGCACGACGAATCCTTGAAATGCCTTGGATCTATATAGCGATCCGCCTCACAGATCCTCAGCCGAGGATAACTGCCTGCGGATAGGGCGCGGGATCCAGGGCGCTCCTGCCGCGAGCTTTCGCCTCTTCTGAAATTTCTATTGACATTTCGTGGGTGACCTCGTGATAATTCATGCTCTCACAGGTCAGACCACTTTTGCGCAGCGAACTCGGTCCGCTCCGGGGTTGCCATGCGCCGGCCCGGAGCCTGTGCGCCCTTCGGAGGACTTTGATGTCTCGTCGTACCCTGTTTCTGCTTGCGCTGCTGCCTGCCCTCGCCTCCGCCAACTCCCAAACGCCCTATCCCCTCCCCTACACCGTAACCACGATCGGAGGAGGCGCATCCTCCACCCCGGGAACAGGCGTCGCCTGCGCCACCGGCAGTCCGCTCACGTCCACAGATGCTCTGGGGGATGGATGCCTCGCCACACAGGTGCAGATCGCCACCAGCGGCGGCTATGATGGTCTGGCCGTCGACCCGGCCGGCAACGTATTTACCGCCGACTATAGCGGCAATGAGTACGTGGTGCGCGTCATCAACGCCCAGAACGGCGTCATCTCTCTGGTGGCCGGCGGGGGCGCTGTCTGCGCGGCGAAGACCGATACGCTGGGAGACGGCTGTCCGGCCGCCACCGGAACCGTGCTCAACAACTTCCGCGGAGCCGCCACCGATCCCTGGGGCAACGTGCTGATCGCCGGCTACAGCAGCCAGTCGGTCAACGTCGTCTGCCGCGCCGTCTCACCCCTCTGCCCCAACACCACAGGAGCCAACCAGCTCGGCGACATGTATCTGGTGGCGGGCTGCGTCTCCGGGTCCGGCGCCATCAGCGGTGGAACCAACGTCGCCAGCGGTCTGCCGGCCGCGCCCACCGGCGTCTCCAACTGCGCCGCCGCAGGCTACACCGAGCTGGACCAACCCCGCGGCGTGGCCGCGGATCGCTACGGCAACGTCTACATCGCCGACACCGCCAATGATCTCTACCGGGTGGTGCTGGGCCCGGCCAGCTTTGACGGCGTCAGCAACCCGCTCTATGCCGTCATCAACGCCTATGCAACCTACGCCGCCGGCAACAGCGGCAAGGGCGCAACGGCCGGCTACATCTACACCCTGATCGGCGGCTTCACCTCGCCCTCCAGCGGAACCGCCTGCACCGGCGTCTCCACCGCCACTGCGCTGGACGCCCACGGAGACGGCTGCCCCTTCTATAACACCTCCATGACGGCCAGCAGTTCAGATACCGACGCCATCACCGTGGACCCGGCCGGCGACATCGTCATCTTTGACAAGTCCGACTCCCTGCTGCGTGTCATCTACATGGGCGGCTCGGCCATGGGCGACGCCATCACCACCTACTACGCCAACCTGTCCACTCCCGCAAGCGTCACCCCGCAGGTGGGCTACGCCTATGTGATCGCCGGTGGCGGCTCCAGCACCGCTTGGACCTCCTCCCCCGCCAGCGGCAGCACCGCCTCTCTCAGTGTCGGAGGCTATCGCATCTCCAGCGACGACCGCGGCAACATCTACATCGGCAACAGCAACAACGGCGGCGTGGTCTTCCTGGATATCACCACGGACTATGTACGCCAGTTGACGCTCACCGGCGACACACCGGCATTGGGCGGCAGCAGCGTACTCAGCCTGGGCAGCGATCCGCAGGGCAATCTCTATCTCTATGACACCGCCAACAACCTGATCCGCAAGGTAATCGCCAACTCCTTCGCCCAGGCCGGTATGGCCATGGGCAGCAGTGAGACCCAGGCCATCTATCTGCACGCCCCAGCCGGGACCACCGCCATCACCGCATCGCTGCTCAACAATACCGGCAATGCTCTCAAACTGGGCACACCCGGTTGCGGCGCAGCCAACGCGGACGGCACGCTGGACTGCACTCTGTCCGCGACCTTCGCTCCAACCGCCCCTGGCATCCAGAACGCATCGCTGGCCGTCACCCCCACCGGCAGCAGCGCCGTAGTCCTGCCCGTGCCCGGCGAGGCTACCGGTGCAGCGCTGGTGGCAGACGGCGCCAGCACCACGCAAAGCTCCATCGGCAGCTCCCTCACCCTGGCCGGCCTGGCTGGCGATGGCCAGGGCAACTTCTACACCAGCAACGCCGGCACCCTGGTGAGACTCACCTCGGGAGGGAAGGCAACCACCGTCGGCTCGCTGAGCGGAACTCCGGCACAGATCGCCGTCGATGCAGCAGGCAACGTTTACGCAGCCGGAGACGGCAGTGGCCTGTTGCATGAGTTTGTGCTCGGCGCCACCGGTAGCTACACGGAGAGTACCATCACCTTTGCTCCGGTGGAGAGCACCACCGGCGCCGCGGTCACTGGCGCAGTGGCCCAGGCCGTCACTGCCGACGCAAGCGGCAATCTCTATCTCTACGACTCCACCAGCCAGGCCATCTACCGGCAGAGCGTGACACCCTTCGGCACCCAGACGGTCGAGGTCGCCTCGGGCTTCTCCAATGTAGTTGCGCTGGCGCTGGACGGCTGGGGCAATCTCTACGCCGCCGACAAGGGAGCAGGCCAGGTAGACAAGATCGCTGACGCCAACATCGTCACCACCGTTGCAACCTCCGGCAGCGGCTGGACCGTGCTGGCCGCCAGCCTCTCCCCAGTGGCGCTGGCCACCGACGCCGGCGGCGATCTCTACGTGGCGGATGCTACCTCCAAAAAGATTCTGGAGTACTCGATGGGCAGCGTCCCCTCGGCGACCACCTCCGCCAGCAACACGCTGGCTCTCACCCTTGGCGCGCCCACCGGCGTGGCCGTCGATGCGTTGGGCAATGTCTACGCTACCGACAGCACGGCCACCAGCCTGCAGATGCTCGCCCGCAGCACCACCACCCTCACCTTCAGCACCACCTCCACTCCCACCACGCTGACGCTGGGCAACGTCGGCAACTCCGCCTCCTCCGGCCTGGCGCAGAGCGATGCCACCGACTTTACCGTTGCCGCTGCCGGAGCCAACGGCTGCGCCATCACCACTTCCAGCGTCTATACTCCGGGTGAGTTATGCAGCGTGACGGCGGAGTTCACGCCCCAGTCCAGCGGCACCTTCTCGGATGCGATCGACCTCGCGCCCACCGGCTCGGCAGGCCTGCTGACGCTCTCCGGCACCCTCTCCGGCGGCACTGACGTCTCTACCACCACCACCATCGGCAGCCCCAACCCCTCTACGCCCTCCTTCGCCCCCGGCGGCACGGAGGTGAGCTTCACCATCACCGTAGCCGCCACCTCGGGAACGCCCACCGGCTCGGTCACCTACTCAGTGGACGGCGGCACAGCCGTCAGCGCGAACCTTGCCAATGGAACCGTCACGGTGGATCTCTCCGGCCTCACCGCCGGCTCCCACTCGATCACCGCAACCTATCCGGGCAGCGGCAACTTCCTCTCCTCGGCAACCGTCGCGCCCATCACCTTCGCCCTTCAAACCATCGTGCCCACCATCAGTTGGACTCCCTCCAGCATGGCGCAACCAGTCAGCGCCGCTCTGGGCGCCGGCGTTCTGGACGCCATCGTGTCGCCCTCGGTCACCGGCGCCTTTGTGTACTCCACCTCCGGCTCTCCCAACTGCGCCTCAACCACCACACCCACGGTAGACGCCTCAACCTATCTGCCCGTTGGCAGCTACACGCTATACGCCACTTTCTGCCCGGCTGACTCTGTGGACTACACCAGCGTCTCCATGACAGCCTCCGGAAGTTACACCGTCACGATGGCGACAGCACTGCCGGCCGTGGGAGCGTCCACCAACGTTGTCGCCGCTGACGGCACGGGCAACTTCACCAGCCTGACCACGGCGCTCGCCGCGCTGCCGGCCACGGGAGGCACAGTCTATCTGAAGCCCGGCTATTATCTGGGTCAGAACGCCATCAGTTACCCCAACGTCGCCTTGCGCGGACTGGGCGGCAACCCGGCCAACGTGGTGCTCAGCGGCGAAGGCAGCACCTATAACGGCCAGAGCAGTAGCAGCAGCGCGCTCACCATCACCAATCCGCTTACCAAAGCCACGCTGCCCTACAGCCAGTTCCCCTCGGCGGCGGCCTTCAACAGCGACCCCGGCTCCGCCACGCTGGACGTAAGCAACAACGGCTACATGGGCCTCACCTCGGTCACCGGCTCTTACAGCCCCGCCGGTTTTTACGCAGAGAACCTCACCATTCAAAACACCTTCAACACAGACTCCATCAGCACCACCACCTGGCAGGTGGTAGGCGGCAACTGCACCGGCGGACAGGCAGCCTCCACGCTGGAGACGCTTTACAACCAGGGCACGGAGTGCAACAGTCAGGCGCTGGCGCTCTACATCACCGCGGATCAGGCCATCCTGAACAACGTGGTGATGAACAGCCAGCAGGACACCTTCGCCGCCTTTGCCGCCAGCTCCGGCAACATCCCGGCGCGCCAGTACCTTTGGCAGAGCCTCATCACCGGCGATGTGGACTACGTCTTCGGCGACGGCGCCACCGTCTTCGACCACTCCGACTTCTTCACCACCTATCACGGCTCCAGCGCCACCGGAACGGAGACCATCCAGGCCCAGTACAAACAGAACCAGAACTACCTGAGCGGCTACATCTGCAACGCCTGCACCCTCATGTCGCAATCCACCGGAATGTCCAGCCTCTACTTCGGGCGACCCTGGGGACCGTACTCCACCTGGGTGATGCTGAACTCTCAGGCGGACCAGGTGAATCCGGCCGGCTACCTCGCCTGGTCCGGCACCACCAACCTCTCTACCTCCACCTATCTGGAGTACAACTCCACGCCCTACACTGACCCGTCCGTAGGCACAGCACCCTATCCCTCCGGAGTGTTCCTCGAGAACAGCTCCCTGATTGCGGACGATCCCACCTCGGGCTACCTGATCACGCCGACGGCAGGCAACACCGGCGAAGGCGTCACCGACTTCAGCTCCCGCGAGACCACCTCCACCAATCCCGGATCGCTCGGCTCAGAAGACGCCGCCGGAGCCGTGGCTCCCATCACCGGCGTGCAGATGACCGCAGCTCAGGCGCAACCCTACTTCCCCGTCAACTTCTTCTCCACCGCCGTGCCTGCGGAGAACTACCCCAACTTCAGCAACTTCAGCACCACCTGGAACCCGGTGACCGCCCTGGCGGCAGAGGTCAATGCCTTCGCTCCCTCCGCCACCAGCTACACTCTCAGCTCTCAGGGAGCAGCCATCACCATCCTCGGCCGTCCGCAGACTCCGGGCGCCGGCGTCATCCCCACCGGAACCTACTCCTTTTATGACAACGTAGGCGTCAACCAGGCCTGCAGCGCAGCCGGAGGAGGTTGCACCCTGCTCGCCACCGGCACGCTGGACGCCAGCGGCGAAGCCTACCTGATGACCGGCTCCTCCACCACATTTGGCGCACTGCCGGCAGGAACGAACTACATCTCCATGGTGTACAGCGGAGACGCCAACTTCAACGGCGGCGCCTCGCAGGTGACCACCATCATCGTTCCCGGCACTGCAGGGATTGGGACCACCACCGCGCTCACCGTCGCCAACCCAACCCTCACCTATGGCGGAACCATCTCCGGGACGGTCACCGTTACCCAGCAGTCCGGCTCGGGCGCTCCGTCTGGATCCGTCACGTTCTACGCCGGGGCAACCGCCGTGGGCACGTGCGCGCTCGTCAACGGCTCCTGCAACTACACCCTCAGCAGCGTGGGAGCCGGCGTTCAATCCCTCACCGCCAGCTACGCCGGCAACTCAACCTTTGCCCGCAGCACCTCGGTCGGCGCCAGCATCAATGTGGCGCGAGCCATCCTGGATGTAACGGCCAACAACATCACCGTCGCCGTCGGCGCAGCCCTGCCCGCCTACGCTGCCACCATCACCGGCTTCCTCAACGGCGATACCCAGGCCACAGCACTCTCCGGCGCGCCCGCTCTCACCAGTACAGCCACCAACTCCAGCACCCCCGGCGAGTACCCGATCTCCGTCACCCTCGGCACCCTCTCCGCCGCCAACTATACCTTCACCTTCACCAGCGGCTATCTCCAGGTGGTTCCGTCCACCGAGGTCGCGGCAGTCGCCACAGGAGACGCGCGCACCGTCACCGAACCATCTTTCCCCGCAATCTGCCAGCAACTCACCGCAGCCATTGCCATGGTGAATAATGACATTCCCGCCTCGGTGGATGCGACCAACACCAATCCGGATGGGTCCCGCATTCAAACCGCGCTCAACGCCTGCGCAGGCACGGGCCAGGCGGTGGAGCTTTCAATCCCCTCCACTGGAACCAGCGCCGGCGACAGCGCCTTCCTCAGCGGCCCGCTCACCATGCCCTCCGGCGTCACGCTGCTGGTCGATCCCGGCGTCGTCCTCTTCTTCTCCCGCAACGTGCAGGACTACAACACCACCTCCGGCGCCAACACCTGCGGCACCATCAACGACAGCTCCGCCACCTCCTCCTGCAAGCCCCTCATCGATATCCCTGCAAGCTCGTCCAACGTGGGCATCATGGGCTTCGGCAAGCTGGATGGCCGCGGAGGCGATCCGCTGCTGAACGGCTTTGCCTCCAGCGGTTACACCGCGCCCTCCAGCTACACCTGGTGGAATCTCTCCAGCCAGGCCAACGGCGAGGGCACCCAGCAGAACCCGCGCTTCCTGCAGATCGAGCAGGGCGCCAGCGGCATCACGCTTTATAAGATCACCCTGCGCAACTCGCCGCTCTTCCACATCTCCACCACCGGCGCCATCTCTGACTTCACCGCGTGGGATGTAAAGATCGTCACCCCCACCACCGCGCGCAACACCGACGGCATCGATCCCGGCAACGTGACCAACTTCACCGTCACCCGCTCCTGGATCTCCGACGGAGACGACAACGTGGCCGTGGGCGCATCCGGTTCCAATCCCGCCAGCAACATCTCCATCACCAACAACCACCTCTTCGCCGGCCACGGACAGTCCATCGGCAGTTACACCCAGGCCGGGGTCAGCAACGTACTCTTTGACGGCAACATCGCCGCCGGCAACGGCTTCACCGGATCCGCATCGGCGCAGCACGGCAGCTCCGTCAGTACCACCGGAACCTTCCTGGGCGGAGCCCGCGACGGCAACTCGACCGGCATCCGCATCAAGTCCAGCGACGATCGTGGCGGAGTGGTGCAGAACATCCAGTACTCCAACCAGTGTCTGCTCGACCACGCCACAGACATTGACTTCACGCCGCTCTACAACAGCAACACCGGCACCCAGACGCCCAACTTCAAGAACATCCTGCTGGAGAACATCGTCTTCTCCAACGACGACGGAAGCACAGGAACCGTGCAGTTCACCGGAGCGGTCAACCCACCCTCCGGCACAGCCACCACCATCAACCCATTGCAGGTCACCCTCAGCAACGCCACCTTCCCCAACGCGTTGAGCGCGTCCTCGTTCGTCAACTCGGGCTCGGAGGGAACCGAGACCAACGCCCAGCTCACCTTCGGGCCAGGCATGGTCTCCACCAACTTCACCTCGGCCTGGGACTCAAGCTTCGCCGGCTCCAACGGCAACACCGTAACCAATAACATCACCGCAACCAGCCTGCAGGCGCCCTCCTGCAGCTACACCTACATCGCGCCTGAACTCACCGGACCCGCCGGTCTGCCCCAGACCATCACCCAGGGCCAGAACGCCACGGCGGTGGTCATCCTCACGCCGGCCGTCGGCGGAGCAGCATATCCCACCGGCACAGTCACCCTCACCGATGCTCTCACCGGCGCCACCTACAACCAGACGCTCTCCGGCAGTTCGGACACGCTCTTCGTCACCCTGAGCGGGCTCACCGTCGGCACGCACACCTTTACGGCGACCTACTCCGGCGATACGAACTACGTTGTTCCGCAGGGCGCAACCTACTACTCCATCACCGCTCCGTACGTCGTCACCGTCAACGCCGGCTCCCTGGCCACCACCACCACCGTGCTTGGCCTCTCGTCCAACGCCGCTGTCTATGGCACGGCTGTCACGGCCACAGCCACCATCACAGGAAGTTCACCCTCAGGTTCGGTGCAGTTCACGGTCAGTGGAGGAGGTCTTACCGGCAGCAGCAACTACGCCACTGCCACGCTTACCCCCACCAGCAGCACAACCTCAACCGCCTCCACCTCCATCACGCTTCCCGCCAGCGCCACGGCGTACAGCATCCAGGCCGTCTATGGCGGTGACAGCGCAAATGCAACCTCCACCTCCACAGCGGCTGCACTCACCATAGGCCAGGCATCCCAGACCATCACCTTCAACAATCCTGGAGATCAATCCCTGGCAGGATCGCTTCCACTCAACGCCACGGCCACCTCCGGTCTGGCCGTAAGCTTCACCTCGCTCACCACCTCGGTCTGCACCGTCTCCGCAACCACGGCATCGCTCCTCGGGGCTGGAACCTGCACCATCCAGGCGACCCAGGCGGGCAATACTGACTTTGCAGCGGCAACCCCCGTCTCACAGAGCTTCACGGTGAATGCAGCCGCGGCAACGGCAACGCTCTCCACACTCTCTCCGGGATTTGCCGCGCAGGGTGGCGCCGCCTTTACGCTCACCATCAACGGATCGGGCTTCGTCACCGGATCGACCATCGACTGGGGCGCGACGCCGCTCACCACCACCTACATCAGCAGCACCGAACTCACGGCTCAGGTTCCGGCCTCGGATCTCGCTACGGCAGGCATCACCACCATCTCTGTGGCCACGTCTACTGGAACCGCCTCCAACATGCTGCAGTTTGCGGTTGATTCAGGAAGCTCCAACAGCCTGCCAACAGCCACCACCACCACGGCCTCCACCTCGCCCGGCGAGACCGTCACCTACATCGTGAGCTTGCCCGCCGGAGCCACCTTTGACAGCGTCCAGTGTCTGAACCTGCCCAGCGGCTCAACCTGCAGCTACTCCGGCGACACACTCACGGTCACCACCAGCTCATCCACTCCCGGGGGAGCCTTCCTCTTCACAGCGGTCTTCACCGAGACGATCTCCGAAGCCTCTGCGGGGCTCATCGTGCTTCCCATCCTGCTGCTGCCACTCTGGCTCTTCCGGAAAAACTGGAGTACCCGGCGGCTCTGGAGGTCAGCGGTGCTCTTGATTGCCGTGGCCGCCAGCTTTACCGCATTGGGTTGCGGATCAAGCAACAACAGCAACAGCACCCCCACCTCGCAGACCGTCACCAGCTCGGTCAGCCTGACCTTGAAGGTCCAATAACCTTGCCGCTGCAGGCCGGCGGCCAACCAGCCGCCAGGGCGAACTGATCGGCGCGACCGCGAGCGCCTCGGGTGAGCGTAAGCCTTCTCATCCATGAACTCGGCTGGCATCCCAACGGATGCCTCCGGCCCGCTGCCCACAAATATTATCTTACATTGTCTTACATGATAGGATGACGGTATGCCCGCCACATCGAAGACGAGCATGTCCCGCTTGCAGTTGAAAGTGGGGAGCGGCGGTTAGGTTGATGGTACTACGCGACCTTCTTGCTGGCGGTCGCAGTGGGGTTGAGGATCGCTTCCAGCGCCCAGAGGTCTTTGTGTCCCATGATGCGTTTGAAGCGTTTCTCGGTTCTGAGGAAGGCCGAAGCCATCCAACGGAAGACCATCTTGCCATTCTGCCAGTGGGTCACG